>JAFKLU010000236.1 GCA_017304105.1 Sphingomonadales bacterium | reverse complement strand
GCGACGAGGGCCAGCGCTTCAATCTCGTCTTCGCGCCGCACATCATGCTGTTCCGCAAAAGGCTGCATGTCTCGCCCGAATATCGCGCGGCGCGGCTGCGGCCGGGCATCGCACCGCGATGGCGGCAGGCGCGGAACATCCTGATCGACGTGGACAGCGAGCGGCTGGTGGACATGAGCTACACGCTCTCGGCCGATGCCTATATCGGCGACGTCTCAAGCCAGATTTACGAATTCCTGATCCGGCCGCGCCCGGTCTTTTTCATCGACCGCTTCTCGGCGGACAAGCGGTCGCGCGAGGCTCGCCACCCGGCCTGGGAGGCGGGCGACGTCGCTTCTTCCGCACAGGCGCTGACTGGGCTACTCCCCATGTTCAAGGAGCGCGCCGCCCTCTATCGCGACCGGCAGGAAGCGCTGTTCGCGGACACGATGTCCCACGATCCCAACCGCTCAGCTTCGCTACGGGCCGTGGAAGCGATTCTGGAGCTTGCCGGCCGATGACCGCGCGGCGCACCCGGCTGAGGGCGCTCGCCGGCAATCTGAGCTGGCTGCTCGCCAGCAACGGGCTGATGGCCGCCCTCTCCCTCATCTATCTGGGGCTGCTCACCCGCACGCTCGGCATTGTGGATTTCGGTCGGTTCTCGCTCATCACGGGCGCCGCGCAGATGCTCGCCATGCTGGTCAGCTTCGAGACGTGGAAGATCGTCGTGCAATATGGCCTGCGCCACGCGGAAGCGAACGACCAGCCCGCCCTCGCCCGGCTGCTCAAGGCGAGCATGGCCGCCGAGCTGGCGAGCGCGGCGGCGGGGATCGTCATTGTCGCGCTCGCGCTGCTGGCCTCCCCCGCCCTGGGACTGCCGCACCGGCTGCTGCCCTATGCCGCCCTGTTCGCCATCGCCCAGCTGCTGAGCCTGCGCTCGACGCCTACCGGCATCCTGCGGCTCAAGGACCGCTATGGCCGCGGGGCCCTGGCGGACAGCGTGCAGCCGCTCGGCCGGCTGTTCGGCACGCTCGCCATGCTGGCCTTCTGGCCGAGCATCGAGGGCTTCCTCATCGCTTACGCCATAGCGGAGATCGCCACGGCGCTTGTCTGCTGGTGGCTGGCGCTTCGCCTGACCGACATCGCCCAGTTGCGGCGGACCCACTTCGATCGCCACGCTGCCCTCGCCGAAAATCCCGGCCTGCTCGCCGCCCTGTGGAGCACCAATGTGCAGGCGAGCCTCAGCCTCGCCTCGCGGCAGGTGCCGCTGCTCGTTGTCGGCAGCCATGATGGCCCTGCGGCGGCGGGCGCCTTCCGCCTTGCCCTGCAGCTTGCCAATGCTCTGGCCAAGCTCGCCACGCTGGTGATGCGCGCCGCCTTTCCGGAGATCGTGCGCACGGTCAGCGCGGTTACGCGCGAGCGCTTCTGGGCGCTGGCCGGGCGCATTGCGCTGGCGGGATTTGCGGGCGCCGTGCTGGTGTTCCTGCTCGTCCTCCTGCTCGGCAAGCCGTTGCTCGTGCTCATCGGCGGCAGCGACTTCGGCGTCGCCTATGTCCTCCTGATCTGGCTGGCGAGCGCGGGATGCGTGGAGATCGCGGCGGCCGCCTTCGAGCCGATCCTGTTCAGCATCCGCCGCGCCGGAACGGTCATCACGGCGCGCGCGGCGGCAGTCATCGTCCAGCTTGGCGCCATGGCCATATTGATCCCCGCATTGGGCGCGCGCGGCGCGAGCATCAGCGTGCTGATCGGCGCGCTGCTCTTCGGCATATTCCTCGCCATCGGCCTGAGGCGCGCCGCGAGATCAGCATAGGCGCTCGCGGGCGAATGCCAGATCGTCAGGCTTGTCGACATCCACCGCCGCGAGCCCGAACGGGCTTTCGACCAGCCGCGCGGTGATGCCCGCCTGCTCCCCGAGTTCCGCGATCGCCTGCGCCGCGCCGAGCCGGCCGAGCAGGTGCCGGATCAGCATGCCGGGGCCGAGGCGCGCCGCGATGCGCCAGGGGCGTTTGCGATCCGCCTCGACCGTGCGCCAGAGATCGAGCGCGGCGCCCGCACCCGGCGTCGCGAAATAGAAGAGGTTGCAGCCCGACCAATCGCCGTCCGCGAGGCGCAGATAGGAGCGCCGGCTGCCGGGCGCATCCCGCTCGATCGCCTCGCGCCGGGCGAGCAGGACGCTGAGATCGGCCCCCGGCTCATGCGCCGACAGGAAATGCCGCACCCAGGCGGGATCGAGCAGCGCGTGATCGGCCGTGGTGAGCAGCATCGGCGCGCCGAGCGCGCGGAACGCCTCGCCCGCGCTCGCGCTCGGCCCCGCCGATGCGGTCAGCACGTCGCAGCCGAGCGAGCGGGCGAGCGCCACGACCTCAGGTGCGGATGCGCTCACCGTGATGCGATGGTCGCCCGCGGCGCGCAACGCGGCGATTACGCGCGCCAGCATCGGTTCGCCGCCAATGTCGATCAGCGCCTTGGCGGGAACGCCGGCCGCCTCGGCCAGCCGGTCGCCCTCCGGCCGACTGCCGGCGAGGATGAGCACATTGACGGCGCTCACTTGCGGCCTGCCCTCCAGAGCTGGATCAGCACGCCGGGCGCGGCGAGCACCGGATGCCGCTCGCGCCAGGGCGTGAGCGCGATGGCGACGCCGCTGTGGCGCTCAATCTTCCAGAGCGCGTAGCGGGTCGCCCCTTCGAAGGTCCAGGCCGCCTTGATCAGCCGCGCCACGTTGAGCGGCTTGCCCGCCATGCGGCGACGGCGCCAGCGTGCCCGCCAGGTTGCGCGCTGCTTCTTCTCCATGGCGGGGTGCAGCGGGCCATCGGGAATCTGCGCGATGAGCTTCATGTCCTGCCAGGCCAGCAGCAGCGCATCGCGATAATAGTCCGGATCCCGATCGAGGATGATGTCCGCCCGCGCCTGCTGCTCCACGCGGAACTCGGCGCCATATGTCTGCTGGAACAGGGCGCGCCAATAGTCCCCCGGCGTTCCGGACGCGGGGCCGAGCGCGGCCGCGAAGCGCGTGGCGGTGCGCAGGCAATCGCACACCGCACCGACCACCCGCGCGGCAATGGCCGGCGATCGACTGACGAGCAGGCGCGAAGGTTGCGCGAAGCGGGCCCAGATCGTCGTATCCATCCGGCCGCCCCGCGCCGCCGCCTCGAAGATCGCGAGCGGCATGGTCGCGACCTTGGCGCGCAACGTGCGCCCGGCGACGGGAAATTCATGATAGCTCACATGCGGCCACAGGAAGTCGGCCATCAGCCCGCGCCGCGGACGATCCTGCAAGACATAGAAATCGAGCACGCCGTCGAGATCCCCCGTGCTCAGCGCCGATCCGTAGAACAGCACGGCGTCGCCGCGCAGCTTGCGGTTCAGCCGTCTTGCGACCTCGACAATGCCTTGCATCGCAGGCCGGCGTAACTCGCTCCCGACCAGCGCCTCCAGCGTTCTCATGGCACCACGAACGCGATCGGCGCCGCCTGGCTGATCGTCAGATTGCCGCCGGGATAGCGCTCGCCATCGAGGATGAAGCTCTTGCGGACGGAGACCGTCAGATAATCCGCATCGCGGCGGAAAATGCCATGCGCCTCCAGCCAGTCCGATCGTCGTCCGGACAGGATGCTCGGGAGAAAGTGCCAGAGCCTGCGCGGCGGAGCCTTGATCGCGAGGAATTTGAGCCCCTCGCGTGGTCGGCCGAATGGCCTGAGGCCGACCGGCAGATCATGCAGCGTCGAGCCGAGCAGCAGATATAGCCGCTCCCTCACAATGTCGTGATCGTCCCGCGAGATGCGCACCGCGTCGCCCCGCGTCCAGGGCGTATGTGCGCCGCCCAGCATCGTGCGCAGCAGCGCCCAGCTGAGCGTGATGAACACCGCGAGGCTGTTGAACCAGCCTCGCCTGTGCACTTTCTGCGCCAGCATCGTGGCGCGCGAATAGGCGCCAAAGCCGAAGATGAAGCCGAACAGGTCCGGACGTTTCCCATGCGCCCAGCTTATGCGGATCGGCCCGCGCTGCACGACGCGGTCATCGAGATGCGCGGCGATGACCTCCTCTAGCGTCCAGTCCTTCGGGACGCCGAGGTCCATGGCCAGCGCATTGGTTTTCCCGGCACGCAGGATCGCGAAGCGCGGCATGCGCGCGCCGAACGCCGCATGGGCGGAACTCACGACCTCGCGCACCGTGCCGTCGCCACCATCGATGACGATCAGCTCGATATCCTGCTGAGCGAAGTCCCGCATGGCATGGTCGAGCGCCGGGCGGCTGTCGGGCGCCTGACGGATGACGAACGCCTCCGGCAGGTCCAGCATGCGACGCCGCTCGGCCCGATTGCGGTGGCTGCGCAAATTGCTGATGACCCCGACCCGCGGCAGGCGCGGCAGATCCAGCGGCTCGGGGCGTGCGAACGACGCGGCCCACGCCGCCCCTCTTCCGATCTGCTGCACATTCAATGAGTTCGACGTCACTAGCTGATGCGTCATGGGCAAATCCCTTCAACGATCTGCCCGCCCCGGTAGCCAAGTTGGGAATGTCGGGGAGCTTCATCAATCTGTCACAATTGATGAAGCGACGAGTTGTGGATTTTGGACGTTAAGTTGCCGGGGGTTTTAACGGATGCGACACACAGGTCAGGCTTGCGCCGTTGTCTCGCCACTTCAGTTGTCTATTGTGCAGGACATGCCGAGCCTGACAAAAAGATGCAGCCCAAGTCATTTTCGCAGTCGCTGTCCGAGGTTGCATTTCGACCTGATTCGACCCGTCGCCTCGGGAATCTTATGCCTGCTGAGCTTTGCCGCAACGCCGGCGATTGCGGCGAGCGGCGGCATCGACGAGGCGGACGACTTCAGGCTTGAGCGCCCATCCACGACAGAGTCCTTGCCCGAGCACGTCCCCGCGCGTGATGGCATTGCCCCCACCGCCCTGCCCGTCGCGGCCGAGGCGCCATATGGCCCCGCGGACCCGGCAGCCACGGCCGATCGCCCCGCCCCCGCCCGATACCGCACGCTCGGCCGCCAGCTGGGGGCGATCAAATGGGAAATGGCCGCGGTGCTGGCTTATTATACGGCGGTCAACGGACCCAAATTGTTCGAGGACCCCACCAGCCCCCACACCCAGAAGGAGGGATGGTTTGGCAAAAACACCAAGAATATGGGCGTGGACAAGCTGGCCCATGCCTACAGCGCCTATGTCATCTCGGAGCTGATCTACGCGCGCCTCAAGCACAAGACCGGCAATGCGCCCGGCATCGCGCTGACCGCTGCGGGCTTCGCCTCGGCCACGATGCTCTACACCGAATTCTGGGACAGTATCGAGCGCAGCGGCGGCTGGTCCTGGGAAGATGTGACGTTCAATTCGCTTGGCGCGGGCTTCTCCATCCTGCGCAACTCCGTTCCGGGCCTCGACAAGAAGCTCGACTTCCGTCTGATGATCGTTCCGAACTCCGACATCGTGACGGTGGAGGGCAAGCGGCACTTCGAACAGCAACGTTATTTTATGGCGCTGAAACTGTCAGGCTTCGGCGCGTTCGAGCGCAGCCCGCTGCGCTTCCTCGAACTGCATGCCGGCTATTATGCCAAGGACTTCACCAATGAGGACCGCGCCGCCGGCATCCCGCCCAAACGCCGGGTATTCGTGGGCGTGGGCGTCAATCTGCGGGAGCTTTTCTTCAAGAACAGCCGCAGCCGGATCGGGCGGGCCGCAGGCGAGGTGCTCGACTATTTCCAGCCGCCCTACACGGTGCTCCACAGGCATGTGACGAACTGAAGCGAACCGTCCGGATCACCCGCGAGCCAGCCGGCCTGGTCGTCCTGCCGCTCCAGCCCTGCCGCTGAAGGCGCAGATTCTTCCGCAGCTTACTTCTTGCGATCGGTTGAGAGACCGGCCAAGGCGGCCGGCCAGCCACGCAGCAGATTGCGGCCATCCTCAAGCTTTGGCGAAACATCCCAAAGTTTGGCGTGAAAAACATCAAGGTCAGGCTGCATTCATTCCGTCTTTTTTACGAAATTGGCGGAAAAGGGCCGTTCCGACCAATTGGCATGGGTCGTGCAAAGATAAGCACATCACGGAGAGGGCATCACGAGCGGCACCGCTCGGCCAGCCACAGGAGTTTTTATGCAGACGTTTCAGCCTTCGATCTTTGCGCGCCATGATACGCTGCTCGGCATCTGCCAGGCGCTCGGCGAGGACCTTGGGGTCAATCCGACCTGGTTCCGCGCCTCGCTGGCGACGCTGGTCTTCTTCAGTCTGGGCGCAGCAGTCGCCGTCTATCTCGGCGTCGGCGCCATCGTGCTGGCGAGCCGCCTGCTCTATCGCGCACCGCGCAAGCCCATGCCCGCCGCCGAAGTGGCGCAGGTCGATGCGGAACCGGTCACTGCCGAAAATGATTATGAACCTGTTCTGATGGCCGCTGCCGCCTGACGCTCCATGGCGGCACATGGGGTCCATCATGATCCGGCCGGTCGCTCCCTCTCAGGCGATCGGCCGGTTCTTTTTGAGGAGGGGAACGCTGCCCCCTGCTATTGCAGCCGATTGCTGCCCTGGCTCTCGCCCCGCCGGAAGAACTGCATGAGCTGGATGGTCAGCTCCGAGCGCTCGGGCAGACTGTCCGCTTCCAGCAGTGCCTGCTTGGACGCGACGTCGAACGGGGCGATCTGGGCAATGGCGTGGACGAGAGTCTCATCATCCAGCGTGGCGACCGCATCCCATTCCACGGCATAGCCGAGCGCGTCCGCAAAGGCCTTCGCCTCGTCCTCCAGCGCGGCCCGCTCGATCGGCGCCAGTACGGCCGCACCCTCGTCACCGGCATCGATGAGCTCGGCCTCGACCTGCCGGAACATGGTCGGCACCTCAAGCTCCCGCGCGACGCGGAAGCGCGATTCGCCCGCCAGGATGATATTGAAGCGCCCGTCCTCCAGCGCTTCGATTTCAGCGATGCGGCCCATGCAGCCGATGGAGTAGAGCGGCGGCGGCTCGCCCGGTCCACTCGGCTGGATCATGCCGATGCGCTGGTCGCGCGCCATCGCTTCGCTCACCATCGCCCGGTAGCGCGGCTCGAAGATGTGCAGCGGCAGGTGCATGCGCGGGAAAAGCACTGCACCTCCCAGCGGAAAAATGGCGAGCCGGCGGCCCATTGCGCGTCAGGAGAACAGAATGGCCGACAGGCGACGGCGCTGCGCGAGCACCCAGGGATCTTCCAGGCCGACGACC
>JAFKLU010000235.1 GCA_017304105.1 Sphingomonadales bacterium | reverse complement strand
GCCTCGATCGCGCGCGCCATCGCGCGTTCCTGGTCGGCCGCAGCGCCCTTGGTGAAGAGGCCACCGACCGCGCCGGCGCCATAGCCCAGAACCGAGACTTGGACGCCGGTGCGGCCGAGACGCCGCCTTTCCATCAGGACTCGCCCTCGATACGAACCTTGCCGGCCTCGTTGTCCACGACGACGTGATTGTCATAGTAGGTCACGGTAGGTGTCGCGCCGAAGACGGCGGCCATTCGTTTCTCCCACTCCGGCGTGTACCATGCGCGGGCTGCTGCTTCGGACTCCCAGAGGTAGACACCACCGCCGCCGGCATCGCCGTTGAGGTAGTATTTCTTCAGGAGCCCCTTGGCGCCAAGCGCCGTATAGGTAGGGGCCGATTTGCGCGCGGCATCGACGGCGGCGTCGCGCGGGCGCTTGCTCATGGGGATTTGAACGATGGCAACGAACATGCCAGTTAGCCTACGTCCATTCACCTCCGGGGAGCAATGATGGGCACCGACTTTGCCGGCATCGAGATGTGCGTCTTCGACGCCTACGGCACGTTGTTCGACTTCAACTCGGCCGTGGCCCGCCATCGCACCGCGGTCGGGCCTTCCGCCGAGGCACTGTCGGAGATGTGGCGGACCAAGCAGATCCAATACACTTGGCTGCGCAACGGCATGGGTACCTATGCCAAATTCTGGCAGGTCACCGGCGAAGCGCTCGATCATTGCCTGGCCACGCACCGCATCACCGATATTGCGGTGCGCGAAAAGCTGATGGGCGCCTATCTGGCGCTGGCCCCCTTTCCCGAGGCACCCGGCATGCTCGCCTGCCTGAAGCGTGGCGGCATGCGCATGGCCATTCTCTCGAACGGCAATCCCGAGATGCTCGGCCCGATGGTGGCGGCGTCGGGCCAGGCCGGCGCTTTCGAAGTCGTCCTGAGTGTCGACGAGGTCGGCGTCTTCAAGCCCGACCCGCGCGTCTATCGGCTGGTCGACTCCGATCGCTGGGAGCTGGTCGAAGCCGGGCTGTCCGATGCGCAGAGCGAAGGCTTTCTGGAGCTGAATGCGGAAAATCGCGGCGGCTCAAGGCTCGTCACCGAGCAGGGCGCCGGAACCGTGGCGGTGCCGCTTCTGCCCGCGGGGGACGTGCTCGGCAAGCTGGAGAAGATCGACCTCGTCAAGATCGACGTCGAAGGCCATGAGGACGCGGTGTTTCGCTCCGCCCGCGACATTTTCGGCGCCCGCCAGCCGCGGGCCATCCTGTTCGAGGAGCAAAAGGCGCAGGCCGGGCCGAATGGTCCGATCGGCAGCCTGCTCGGCGGCATCGGCTACAAGGTCTATGGTATCGGCAAAACGCTGACCACCACCACGCTACAGCCCGCCACCGACGAGAATGCGGCCCACTTCAACGACTTCCTCGCCGTATCCACGGGCCGCACGCTGCCGGCCAAGGCCAAGGCGCGCTACGGACTCTGAGAGAGAAGACAGGGCAAGTCCGGCCTCCCGAGGGGGGGATTGGGAGACCGGACCCTTCAGCACCGAGCGGCGTGTGGGAGAGCGCCACCCGGCGCCTTCTCCCCCTTTGCGCAGCATTTCTCGCTGACCTGTTGGCCCTAGATAGGAGCGATCCGCGCGCACGCAAGGTCACCCCGGGGCGCGGCAGGTCATGCGGGTGATGCAGCGCACCAATCAGGTAAAGCCCGAGCCGCCCATTCCAGTGCCGTGGCCGCTTGTGCCGAACAACGGCATATTCTCGCTCGTGGCAGGCTTCTGCCCTTCATAAGCGGCCGACACGGCGGCGGGATTCAGATTGGTGCTGTCCGCCTTGGGGAGTTGCTCCGGCATGGGCACCCCCGGCTTGAGATAGATGCGATCGTCGTCGATCCGCTCGATGCACTCGAAGTCTATGAGGTGATGCCGGCCATCGCTGGAATCGGCGCGGGTCAGCTTGATGACGCCGTTCTCGATGCTGTCGACCGTGCCGACATGCTGCCCGGCCGCGTCCGCGACCTCCATATGCTCCTTGATCCGCCACTTCTCGAACATGGCAATCTCTCCTGCATTTTTGGAACATATGACCAACGGATGCCGCCACGAGCCGTTCCGCCCGCGATGAGCGAGCCATCCCGCCAGGGCCACGGCTGGCAGCCTCCGGGCGGGCAAGCGCCGATTGCCACTCCCGCCCCGCCGCGCTACGCTGCCGCCATGCGCCCGCCTCTCCGCCTCGTCATCGCCGTGCCCGCGCTGCTCGCGCTCGGCGCCTGCGCGCGCCAGGCGGCGGCTGCCGTGTCGAGCGCTCCCGGCACGCCCGGCTTCCTGCTCGGCCTGTGGCACGGCTTCATCTTCCCGGTCGCGTGGTTCCTCTCGCTGTTCAGCTCGCAGGTCGCCATCTATGCGGTGCCCAATGAGGGCGGCTGGTACGATTTCGGCTATTTCCTCGGCATCGTCGTGTTCGGCGTGGGCGCGCGCAAGACGCGCACCGTCTATGTCGATCGGTGGAGCAGCCGCTGATCCCGCTCACACCCCCACTCATCATGGCCTGCGTCGCGGGAGCGCTCGCGCTCGTCGCCGCGCTCATCCTCGCTCGCCCCGCGCGCAGCGAACATGGTGTCTATATCAGGCGCATCGCAGGCATGATGGCGATTGCCGGCGCGCTCATCCTCGCCCTCTTCGCCTGGGGCCTGGAGCGCATCGGCGGATAGCGGCCCCGCACCCCGGCGGCGCCTTGAAAGTCAAGCCTCAACCGCATAAATTTACCTGTGGATCACTGCGGTTAAGACGCTAGACTTTGTAGTAAATCGGCGTAGCATACCCCTTCATCTTGCAACGTTCCTGCATTGTTCCGGAGCCCCGTCTCATGTCCCTTCTCCAAGCTTCCAAGGTCTACAAGCCCTTCGAATATCCCTGGGCCTACGACTATTGGAAGCGCCAGCAGCAGGTGCACTGGATGCCCGAGGAAGTGCCTCTGGGCGAGGATTGCCGCGACTGGGCGCAGAAGCTGAGCGAGCATGAGCGCAACCTGCTCACGCAGATCTTCCGCTTCTTCACCCAGGCCGACGTCGAGGTGCAGGATTGCTACCACGACAAATATGGCCGCGTGTTCAAGCCGACCGAGGTCAAGATGATGCTGACCGCGTTCAGCAACATGGAGACGATCCACATCGCGGCCTACAGCCATCTGCTCGACACGATCGGCATGCCCGAGAGCGAATATTCGATGTTCCTCGAATATCAGGAGATGCGCGACAAGCATGATTACATGCAGCAGTTCGGCGTCGACAGCGACGAGGATATTGCGCGCACGCTCGCCATGTTCGGCGGCTTCACGGAGGGTATGCAGCTCTTCGCCAGCTTCGCGATGCTGATGAACTTCCCGCGCTTCAACAAGATGAAGGGCATGGGGCAGATCGTCAGCTGGTCCGTGCGCGACGAGAGCCTGCACTGCGAGGGCATCACCCGCCTGTTCCACGCCTTCGTGGCCGAGCGCCAGTGCCTTACCAAGGCGGTGAAGGAAGACATTATCGACTGCTGCATGAAGACCGTGCGGCTCGAGGATGCCTTCATCGACCTCGCCTTCGAGCAGGGCCCGGTGCCCGGCATGACCGCGAGCGAGATCAAGCGCTACATCCGCTTCATCGCGGACTGGCGCCTGGGCCAGCTCGGCTTCAAGCCCGTCTATATGATCGAGGAGCACCCGCTCCCCTGGCTCACCCCGCTGCTCAACGGCGTGGAGCACGCCAACTTCTTCGAAACCCGCGCGACGGAATATTCGAAGGGCGCTACGCGCGGCCAGTGGAACGACGTCTGGGAAAGCTTCGACCGCCGCAAGAAACTGCGCGCCAACGACGGCTCGGGGGATGAGGACCCGGACGGCGGCGGGGACGATATGTTCAAGCAGGCGGGGATCGCGGCGGAGTGAACGGACCGAAAGGATTTCAGGGCGACGGCGCTGCCTGAAATCCTTTCGAACATTCCTGACGGGCGGCTGATCAACAAGCAAGCGCTGGGAAATACGCGAAAATCAGTTTTCTGCGCTCGGATTAGTCCCCTTTCCCCCACATGAACCGCACGTAGTTTCTGGTTCATGCAACGCGGCGCATACTCCGCTCGTTCTCCTGCCGCGGCAATCGCTCGCACGAGAAGAACGAAAACGGAGTGAGACAGATGAACAAGGCTCTCAAGAACGGCATCGCCACGCTGCTGATGGGCGCGACGCTCGCAGGCGGTCTCATCGCGACGCCGGCCCTTGCGGACCCGCCGCCCCATGCCAAGGCGCATGGCCGTGACAAGCACTGGAAGCATGATCGTCGCGGGCCGGACCGCGTGGTGGTGATCCGCGAACGCCGCCCGGCGCCGCGCGTGGTCTATGCCTATGATTATAACCGCCCGGACCCCCGCTATCGCGGCTATTATGCCGACCGTTATTATCGCGGCGGCTACGATCCGATCCGCGTGACGCGCCAGACGCGCATCTATCGCGGCCATGACGACCGCTATTATTGCCGCCGTTCTGACGGCACAACCGGCCTCATCATCGGCGCGGCGCTTGGCGGCCTGCTCGGCGACCAGATCGATCGCGGCCGCTCCTCCATCCTGGGCGCGGTGCTCGGCGCCGCCGGCGGTGGCCTGCTCGGCCGCGAGATCGAGCGCGGCGACGTGGTCTGCCGCTAAGGCCGGCAATGCCTTCCCTCGTCTCAGTGCCCTGAAGACGACAAGCGGATGGAATAGCGGCGTGATGCTCCCTTGGCATCGCGCCGCTTCTTCATTCACGCGCTGATATGAGGACTGCCCGAGGGGGAAACCCGCGGAGCCGAATGCGGGCGCCGACCTCTCCCGCCTCCGGGGGAGGTCGAGCATGAGCGACCGCCCCCGCTCGCGCAGGAGCGTCGGCTCGCGCCCGTTACAGCAATTCTAGCGGTTGATCGCGTCCGATCCGGCCTGACCGACGGACTCGATGTCCCGGCCCAGCCCCTTCACGGTGGCGCAGCCGGAGAGGACGAACGCCGCGCCGAGCAGCGCGGTCAGCAGAAGCTTTGCCTTCATGGCGATCCTTATTTCTTGTTGGCGGAACAGAACATAGGCCGCTTGCCGCAAGTTGCAATCCGGCGCTCCCCGGACCGCCCGCAAAGGGTGCCCACCCGGTCCGGCGCCCGGAACCTTCGCCGCGCCTCGTGCGTCTTTGTGCCGGTTGGGGTAATGATCTTTTTGCGCAGAAACAGAGGAGTCGTTCATGGAGCCCGTCACCATCGAGGACCGCAAGAAGGAGCTGCGTGTCCTGCTCGACCAGATCGAAGCCGCGCCGTCACGCGACTGGAGCCGCGAGCGCGAGCGGATCGTCGTGCTGCAGCAGATGATCGCCGCCGCCGAGAATCAACGCAGCCCCGCCTAGCCGCCCCGCAAAGGGCGAGCCTCGCCGATGGGCACGGCTCGCGGCCGGCTTTTTTCGACGAACCGAATCCCTTCTCGACGAACCGAGTCGCGCGGAGTCTTGCCATGCGGACTCCATGCGTCGATAAGCGCGCCATCCGGGGGGATGGACCTGACATGGCGCGCATGCGCCGAATCAATTTGGGAGGACCCCATGTTGGCAACGCGCATGCCCAAGGCAAAAGGCCTGGTGGCGCTCGCCCTTCCGCTGCTCGTGCTGGCGAGTTGCGGGCCGAAGCAGACCGAGACGCCGATCGCGAACATTCCCGCGCCGCTGCCGGAGAATCTTCCGCTCGTCGAGCCCCCGCCACCGCCGCCGGTGATGATCGGCAAGAGCAAGGGCGAGGATCTCTGGCACCTCCGCTCGGGCCTGAATGTCGCGGTTCTGCTCTGCCAGGGCGCGGACAACCAGGCGATGGTCGCAAGCTACAATCGCCTGCTCAATGTCCACAAGGCGCTGCTCTCTACCGCCGCGCAGAGCGAGGTGGATCATTTCCGCATCGGCGGCGGCAAGAAGTGGCAGGATGCCTATGATGACCACATGACCAGGGTCTATAATGGCTATTCCGGCACGCTGACCCGCGAGCCCTTCTGCTCGCGATCCAAGGCCATCCTTGAGGAAGCGGTGGCAGACACGACGCCCGCCTTCACCGAGAAGGCGACGGTGATGCTCTGGGAGCTCAACAAGGCGGCCGGCATCCCCGACCCCGACGGCAAGCTCGCCCGCGCGGCCCTCCAGCCCGTTGCGTCGGCAGAGCCGGTTTCGGGTCCGTCCGGCCTCACGGCTCGGCCGCGCTGAACGAAGCCCTGGAGGCGCCAAAAACGCGCCTCCTTGCGGCTCAATCCGGCGTCGAGCCGTCCTCGTCGTCCATATTTTCTTCGCCGTCGAAAGCGTCCATGTCGATCCGGCCGCTTCGGTTCATGTCGTTCATGTGGTCGACAAGATCCTGGGTATCATCGGGGATCAGCTCGGTGGGGTCCGCCCGCCCGCCATGCTCCGTTTCGACGTCGCCGCCGCGATAGGGATTGCGCAGCGCGTCTTCCGCCACCTGCTGCGCCTGGCTGGCGGCATCGTCCTGCTCGGCATTCTGCGCGTCAGGATCGTTGACGTCGGCCGGTCTGGTCTTTGGGTCGGTCTGGGCCATGAAAGCCTCCTGACTATTCGTTGATCTCGTCCTCGGCGACCGTCCTTCGCGGTGGCGCATTCGGTATGACGGGTGCGGCAGGCAGCGGCGCGATCCGTGCATTGCGAGTCATATTGTGCGCCCTCGGCTTGGCCTCAGTCAATGGCTTCCGAGCCTGCCTCGCCCACGGATTGGACATCCCGGCCGAAGCCTTTCACCGTGGCGCAGGCATTGAGCATCACCGTCGCGCCAAGCAGGATGGCGAGCAGGGCATTGCGTTTCATAGCGACCTCCTTGTGGTCTGTTTCTCGCAAGGAAGAACGCGCCGGCCCCGGTTCGGTTTCGCTCAGGCCCCCGCCTGCCATGCGAGGATCGTGTCGAGCGGCCACAGGAGCATGAGGATGTTGAGCGTCAGATTGTCGCGGATGATGGCCAGCATCGCGATGCCGAGGGCCGCCGTCCAGCGCCAGGGCAGCCGCGCCGCGAGCGTAAAGCCGAGCATCATCATGGTAATGTCGCTGACGCTGTTCAGGATGGAATCGCCGGTATAGCCGATCGCGATGGTCGCCTGCCGGTAGCGATCGATGATGATCGGCGAGTTCTCCAGTATCTCCCGGCCGCATTCGATGAGCACCGCTACGGCCAGCCGCCAGCG
>JAFKLU010000234.1 GCA_017304105.1 Sphingomonadales bacterium | reverse complement strand
CTTCACGAGGCCCGCCGTCTCGACATATTTCATGTCGAACTGCGTCACCGGCATGTCGGACTTGGGGTCACGATAGAGCGGCACGAGCTGCGAGAGCGGCCGGTCGCCAATCACCACGCCCGCCGCGTGGGTGGAGCTGTTGCGCGGCAGACCCTCCAGCATCATCGCCTGATCGACAAGCCGCCTGATCTGCCCGTCCGCCTCATATTCCGCGACGAACTCGGCCGATCCGTTCATCGTTCGGGAGAGCGTCCAGGGGTCGGTCGGATGGTTCGGCACCAGCTTGGCGAGCCGATCCACCTGATTGTAACCCATCTGAAGAACACGCCCGGTGTCCTTCAGCGCCGCGCGCGCCTTCAGCGTACCGAAGGTGATGATCTGGGCCACATGATCGCGGCCATATTTTTCCTGCACGTAGCGAATGACCTCGCCGCGCCGGGTTTCGCAGAAGTCGATGTCGAAGTCCGGCATCGAGACGCGCTCGGGATTAAGGAATCGCTCGAACAGCAGGCCGAGCTGCAGGGGATCGAGATCGGTGATGGTGAGCGCCCAGGCGACCACCGAGCCCGCACCGGAACCACGGCCCGGCCCCACGGGAATATCGTTCGCCTTCGCCCATTTGATGAAGTCGGCAACGATGAGGAAGTAACCGGGAAATCCCATCTGGATGATGACGTTCAGCTCGAATTCGAGCCGGGAGAAATAGTCAGCGTGGCTGACGCGCAGCGCCTCCTCGCTCAGCGCTTCCTCCGTCACGCCCTCGCTCGACTTGCTCACCTTCCTGCGCAGCCGCGCGACCAGCCCGTCCGTCGCGTCCTTGCGAAGCTGCGCCTCCTCGCCCGCCCGGTCGCCGGCGAGACTGGGCAGGATGGGCTTGCGCTTGGGCGCCATCACGCCACAGCGCTGGGCGACGACGAGGGTGTTGGCGATGGCCTCGGGGAGATCGGCAAACAGCTCGACCATTTCGCCGGCCGGTTTCATCCAGCTTTGCGGCGAGCTCTTGGGGCGGTCGTCGCTCTCGACATAGCTGCTGTTGGCGATGCACAACAGCACGTCGTGCGCCGCATGGAAATCCGCATCCGCATAGCAGGCCGGGTTGGTCGCCACGAGCGGCAGCCCGCGCGCGTAAGCAAGGTCGATCAGCGCTTCCTCCGCGCGCGCCATAACAGCATCGTCGGTGCGAGAGAGCTCGATATAGAGCCGATCGCCGAACAACGCCTCCAGCCGGTCCAGATAGGCAGCCGCCGCATCGGGCTGATCCTCCGCGACCAGGCGCGCCAGAGCGCCCTCGCCCGATGCGGTCAGGCAGATCAGCCCGTCGGCATGCGCCGCCAGCGCTTCCATGGAGACATGCGCCTCTGCCGTCTCCGGCCGCGAGACATGCGCATCGCTGACCAGCGCGCAGAGATTGTTATAGCCGGTCTCGTCCTGCGCGAGCAGCACGAGCCAGTCGATCACCAGCGGCGCGCTCTCCGGCCGATCGGGCCGCGCCACGCCGAGCGTCGCGCCGATAACGGGCTGTACGCCCGCCTTGGAGGCCGCGTCCGAGAAGGCCATGACGGCATAGAGGCCATTGCGATCCGTGATCGCCGCGGCGGGAAAGCCCAGCTCTTTGGCGCGCGCCGCCATCTGCTTGGGCGCGATGGCGCCTTCCAGCAATGTGTAGGCAGAGAGGTTACGGAGTGGGACATATGGCGCATGCGGCATGACGCACCCTTATGTGGCGCGCTTGCGGCTCTGCACAACCCGTAGTTGGTCCGGCGGCGGACTTGTCCACAGCCTTTTGCAGGTCGCCAAGGCTAATCTAGGCCCGTCGCGCCAAACTTGCCACCCATCGCATTTCATGGTCCAATCCTCACCCTCATAAAGACCGGAGAGAATGGCCATGAACCAAGAGACAGCCGGCAGCCCTCGCGGCACTTTTCAGCGCGCCAAAGCGATCCTGCTACGTCCGCGCGAGGAGTGGCCGGTCATCGCGCGCGAGCCAATGTCCAGTGGCGATCTCTTCACCAGCTATGCGCTGCCTCTCGCCGCGATCGCGCCGGCAGCCGGTTTTCTCGGCAGCCAGATCTTCGGCTACAGCGCGGGCGCCATCACCTATCGGCCGTCCATCCCGGGCAGCCTCGGCTTTGCCGTGGCGGGCTATCTTCAGGCGCTGATCGCCCTGTTCCTCCTGAGCTTCATCGTCAACAAGCTGGCGCCCAGCTTCGGCGGGGAGTCAAGCTCGCGCAACGCCTTCAAGCTCGTCGTCTATTCCGCGACCGCAGGCTGGGTGGCAGGCATCTTCGCGCTATTTCCTTCGCTGACCATACTCCTGCTGCTCGGTCTGTACGGGGTCCATCTGTTCTACACTGGCGCGGGGCCCATCATGAAGGTGCCGGCCGAGAAGCTGTTGACCTTCACCATTGTCGTGATCGTGGCGGCGATCGTCGTCAATCTGTGCCTCGGGGCTGTCATCAGCAGTGTGGGCAGGCTGATCGGAGGGCCCGGCTGGGGCGCGGTCAGCGGCGGCCGCATCAGCAATTCGGAAGGCGAGAGCTTCTCCTTCCCCGATCTCAATCTCGATCCTGGCAAGATCAACGACGCCGCCAAGCAGGCGGAAGCAGCGGTCGCCGGCAAGGGCGATCCGGTCGCGCCGGACGCGTTGCAGGCCCTCCTCCCGGAGAGCATCGGCGCCTATCGGCGCACGGCGATCGAGAGCAATCGCGCCGGGCCGGTGAGCAATGCCGAGGGCAGCTATGAAGCGGAGGGCAAGCACTTCACGCTGAAGGTGGCCGACATGGGTGTCATCGGCGCGGCAGCTGGGATGGCCGGCACGCTGGGTATCGAATCGAACAAGCAGGACGGCGACGGCTATTCGCGGACCACGACGAAGGACGGCAATCTCGTCGTCGAGAAATGGAACCGCAACGATGCGCGCGGCTCGTTCATGACCATGTCCGCCAAGCGCTTCATGATCGAGGCCGAGGGTGAGGCTGCGAGCATTGACGAACTTAAGGCGGCGGTCGCGACGATCGATCAGTCAAAGCTGGCAGATCTGGCGAAAGACTGAGCCTTACCCTCGTCCTGATCAGGCGAGAACGGCAGGCAGGCGCTTCCCGCCCGGTTCACCAGGCAAGTTCTTCGCCATCATAGGCCCAGAATTTGCCGGTATTGCCCACGCTCAGCCCATCCAGCACCTTGCGGATGCCGGACGCGCTGGTGCTCACGTCGATGTCAGCGCCCGGCCCGCCCATGTCGGTGCGCACCCAGCCGGGATGCAGCGAGGCGACGGCGATGCCCTCCCCCGCAAGGTCCGTGGCGAGGCACTGAACCACCTTGTTAACCGCCGCCTTGGACGCGCGATAGGCGACCGAATCGGAATTCTTCAGCGCCATCGAGCCCATCCGGCTGGACACCACGGCGACCTTCGCGCCGGGCGCCATGCGGAGATTGGGCAGCAGCGCCTGGATGACCCGCAGCGGGCCGAGCACATTGGCGTCGAGCGTGTCGAGGAAGCCGGGAAAGTCCATGTCCGTGCTGCTCTGCCGCTCGGGGCCGATGACGCCGGCATTGGCGATCAGCAGGTCGATGGGCTTGTCGTCGAGCCCCGCCGCCATCTTCATGACCGACTCATCATCCGTCACATCCAGCGCGACGGTGGTGCCGAACAGCGGATCGGCCTTGTCGACGCCGCGCATCGCGCGGATCACCTCATGGCCTTCCGCGTCATACTGGCGGGCCAGCTCCAGGCCGATCCCGCGATTGGCGCCGGTGATGAGGATGGTGGCCATGATTGCGTTCCTTTCCTGAACTCCACTTCGCCGAAGAGGAGGCTACGCTAATCCAGTATCCCGTCATGCAGCCGCACGATGCGATCCATCCGCGCCGCCAGCCGCTCGTTATGCGTGGCGATCATAGCCGCAGAGCCCTGTTCGCGCACCAGCCGGATGAACTCGTCGAGCACGACATCGGCCGTGCGCTCGTCCAGATTGCCGGTCGGCTCGTCCGCCAGCACCAGCGCCGGCCGGTTGGCGAGCGCCCGCGCCACCGCGACGCGCTGCTGCTCGCCGCCGGAAAGCTGGCTCGGCTTGTGGTCGAGTCGGTGCGCAAGGCCGAGGCTGGAGAGCAGACTCTGCGCCCGCGCCTTGGCCTCGTCCGGCCCCTTGCCGAAGATGAGCTGCGGCAGGACCACATTCTCCACCGCGCTGAAATCCGGCAGCAGATGATGGAACTGATAGACGAAGCCGAGCTTCTCGCGGCGCAAGCGCGTGCGCCCGTCATTGCCCTCTCCGGCCACTTCCACGCCGCACAGCCGGATCGAGCCGCCATAGCCGCCCTCCAGCAGCCCGATCGCCTGCAACATGGTCGACTTGCCCGAGCCCGACGGCCCCAGCAGCGCGACGATCTCGGAGAGCCGGGTGACGGAGAGCACCTCACTCATAGCGCAGCACCTGCACGGGATCGGTATTCGCGGCCTTGTAGGCCGGGTAGAGCGTCGCCAGGAAGCTGAAGCCCACCGCCATCAGGCTGATCGCCACGATCTCCACCGGATCGGGCTTGGAAGGCAGCGTCGTCAGGAAGCGGATCGAGGGGTCCCAAATCTGCTGGCCGGTGAGGAACTGCACGCCATCCAATATGCCCTGCCGGAAATAGAGGATGATCGCCCCCAGCGAGAGCCCGGCGACCGTGCCCAGCGTGCCGATGGCGAGGCCCACGGTCACGAAGATGCGCAGCAGGCTCGATCGTGTCGCCCCCATGGTGCGCAGGATCGCGATGTCGCGCGTCTTGGCGCGCACCAGCATGATGAGCGAGGACAGGATGTTGAACACCGCAACGAGGATGATGAGCGAGAGGATCACGAAGGAGACGACGCGGTCCACCTGCAACGCCTCGAACAGGCTGGAGTTCATCTGCCGCCAGTCGATCACCAGCGCCTGGCCCTGCACCTGTTTGGCGAGCGGCGCGAGGATCTCCTGAACGCGGTCCGGATCGTTCGTCTGCACCTCGACCATCCCGACCTTGTCGCCCAGCAACAGCAGCGTCTGCGCGTCCTGCATGGGGAGGATGATGAAGGCCTTGTCGTAATCGTAGATGCCGATCTCGAAGATCGCGCCGATCTCATAGGGGAGCTGGCGGGGCACGGTGCCGAACGGCGTCGAGCGGCCGGCGGGATTGATGACGCTCAGCGTCTGCCCCACCGTGATGCCGAGATTTTCCGCGAGCCGCGATCCGATCGCCACCTTGCCGCTGCCGGCGCGCACGGAATCGAGCGAGCCCGCGACCACCTTGCTCTTGAGCGAGGGATTGTCGCGAATGTCATGCTCGGTCATGCCGCGGATCAGCGCCGCCTCGACCCGGCCGTTGAACGTCGCGAGCAGGGGCTGCTCGATCAATGGCGTCGCGGAGGTCACGCCGGGCGTCTTGCGCGCCTGCTCGGCAATCGCCTGCCAATTGTCCAGCCGGCCGCCATAGCCCTGCACGACGGCATGGCCATTAAGGCCCACGATCTTGTCGAACAGCTCGGCCCGAAAGCCGTTCATCACGCTCATCACCACAATGAGCGCCGCGACGCCCAGCATCACCGCTACCAGGCTGATCGAGGCGACGAGGAAGATGAAGCCCTCCCCCTTGCCGGGCAGCAGATAGCGCCGGGCAATCATCTGTTCATAGCGGGAGAGGATCATGATGCCGCTGGCAGCCTCGAAACGGAAGCGTGAGCGCACCCTCTATGGCGCGGCGGGGAGGCTGACAAGAGCATTGGCGAGAGCGGGAGAGACGCGCCCGCGCGATGCCGACCTGTCGTAGCGTAAGAACGGCAGCGCCCCGGCCTGTTGCGCGCCGGACACAGATCGGCAGCCAATTTTTTCGCGCCCCTGTTTGCAAGTGACAGCGCCCAAAGCCTCGCCTAGCTTCGCCAATGAAACACAGGCTTTTCATAGCAGGCCGTGGTTCAGGGTCGTCGCTCTCCCGCCTTCACGCTTGAGGGGGCCGGCAAGGCGAGTGGAGAACGACGCAAAGGGGGAGACGATTTTTTCGTCCACGGGCGCCCGGATCGGAAACGGTCTGGGCGCTTAGTCTTTCTGGCCCGAAAATCCTGAGCAATGACGAGAAACCGGCCTCCTCAGCAGACGCACTGCGACGAGGCGCCCCTTGGCGAGACGGCCGGCGACATCCCTCGGGCAGCCTCCCTTCCACCATTCGCCGCACGAATGCCGCCGCCTTAGCGGATCTGACAAGGGCGGAATTTTTTGGTCTTGAAACCCTTTTTGCCGATCATATCTCCGCGTCATCCGGTCGCCTCGACGGGACCGGACGATGCCCCGGACGCCCGTTGCGGGTCCGGCATCGCACATTTCAAACACGCTCCAAGATGGAGGATTTGATCATGCGTACCGGTTTTGACCTTACCCCTTATCGTCGCACCACTGTCGGCTTCGATCGCCTGTTCGATCTCATCGAGAACAGCGCGCGCCTGCAGCAGGGCGACAATTATCCGCCTTACAATATCGAGCGCCTGGACGAGGATCGCTATCGCGTGACGCTCGCCGTCGCCGGCTTCAAGCCCGACGAGATCGACATCACCGCGCAGCAGAACCTGCTCCAGATCAGCGGCAGGAAGGCCGAGGTGGCGGAAAGCGACCGCGCCAAGTTCCTGCATCTCGGCATTGCCAATCGCAGCTTCGAGCGCCGCTTCGAGCTCGCCGACTTCGTGCGCGTCGAGCGCGCCGATCTCGCCGATGGCCTGCTCATCGTCGAGCTCGTCCGCGAGATTCCGGACGCCATGAAGCCGCGCAAGATCGCCATCAACGGCAAGGGCGAGGTCATTGACCTCCAGGCGGGCGACAAGAACGCCGCCTGAGCCGTTTCACCCTCTCTCAACCAGAGCAGAGGAGGGGCGACCGGGAGACCGGCCGCCCCTTTTTTTCACCGCGGCGCAGAACGCTGGAGACGTTGGCGCTGCCGGCCTCGGGTCGCCGGCAAGGCCGACCTCGCGCGGGGCGGCATGGATCGCCAGGCTCGCAGCAGCCTGCGCGAGGTTTCGTCGCGGCCTCCGGACAGGATCATCGGTCAACGGGGCGGACGACGATCCTTGGGCCGCGCAAAAGCAGGTCGTTCAGGAGGCCTCCGGCTGGAGACGATAGCCCACGCCTGCTTCGGTGAGGATCAACCGCGGTTCAGCCGGATCGAGCTCGACCTTCTGCCGCAGGAGGGTCATGTAGGTTCGCAGGTTCTGGCTGTCCGCCGTGGGATCGTTCCAGCCAGCAAGCAGCAGCTGCCGGCGCGACACCACTTGTCCCGCGTGCCGGCTCAGGCACTCGAGTATCGCATATTCCTTCGGTGAGAGCCGTACTTCTTCGCCGCGCACTTCCACCCGCCGCGTCGCATAGTCGATCGAGACATGCTGCGCGACGAAGCAGGTTTCGGCCGGCCGATGGCTCTGCGTCCGCCGCAAAGCCGCCCTGATGCGTGCCATCAACTCGTCGACGCTGAACGGCTTGTTGAGATAATCGTCCGCCCCGCCGTCCAGCGCGGCGACCTTCTCGGATTCCTGATGACGGGCCGAGAGCACGATCACGGAGCGGCAACTGAGGCTGTGCAGTCGGCCGATTATCTCACGCCCGTCGGCATCGGGCAGGCCGAGATCGAGCAAGGCCACGTCGAAAACCGTCTGCCGGGCGCGGCGCAAGGCCTCGGCCGCGCTCGCGGCAGTCTCGACGCTGTAGCCCTGCGTCTTGAGTATCGGCGCGAGGGTGCGACCGATGGCCGGTTCGTCGTCGATGACGAGAATGGTCTCAGCCATGGGCGGGAACCTCCTTTGCAAGCGGCAGCCTGATCAGAATCTGCGTTCCTCCGCCTAAGGCCACTGGGCTGATCGCGCAAATATTGCCACCGAACGCCTCGATGAAGCCCTTGGCAATCGACAGGCCAAGGCCTTGCCCGGCTTTCTCGCGGCTGCTCGCCGAACGGAAGAAGCGCTCGAAAATGTGCGGCAGGTCTTCGGCGGCAATGCCGTGCCCTTCGTCTGTGATACGGATCTCGGTCATGTCGGCGGTGGTGTCCAGGGAGATCCGGACCGGGGTATCCGCATCGGTATAGTTCACCGCATTCTCGATCAGGTTGAAGAAGACCTGCTCCAGCATGGCGGGATTGGCCAACACCAGCGCGGCGTCGATCTTCAGACTCTTGGTGATCGGCCGATCGGGCTGCAGGGCGCGAATCCGGGCAATCGCGCTGCCCAGCGCGTCGGCGACATCCACGATTTCCATGTCACTGGCCGGGAGGCCCTGCTGCAGCTGGCCCAGGCTGAGCAGCTTGGCCGTGAAGCGATCGAGCAGGTTGCATTGGCTCTGGATCGTATCGAGCAAATCGCTTCGCGCCTCGCTGTCCAGCAGCTCGCCATATTTGTCGAGCCCGCTCGCGGCGGCGGCGATCGCGGCGATGGGCGTGCGAAGATCATGCGAAAGCGAGGATAGCAGCGCCGTCTTGAATGCCTCCGAGCGCCGGATCACCTCCGCTTCGGCGCGGTGATCGAGCAACTCGTAGCGCTCGATCGCCATGGCGAGAAGATCGGCGACGGCGCCCAGATAGACCCCTTCGGCCTGAAGCACGACCTGGCTGCCGTTCACGTAATTCTCTCCCGGACCGGCAATGGCGGCGCGCCATTTCGGGGTGAGCAGCGCCGCGTGTCGCTCCTCCAGATAGGGCAGGATGCGCGCGTTCACCGTCTCCAGCGGAGCGGCGCGGCGCAGCGCGAGTACGACGTCCTCGATCCGGATCGCGCGCTGAAGCCGGGCACTGAAGGTCAGCAGCAGGTCGAGCTGGCTACTCAATTCCTCCGCCGCCCGAGCGCGGTCCTTCAGGCGCCCCGACAGCACACCAGAGATTACGGCCGCGGCGCAGAAGGCCACGAGCGGCACGGCGTCGTCGATCGAGTTGAAGCCCAGTTGATAGACCGGGAAACGGATGAAGAAATTATAGATGAACGCCCCTGTGGCGCCGGTGATAAGCCCCACTGCGAGCCCCCCCACGGCACCGTTGATGATGATCCCGACCATGAGGATGAGCGCTGCCGTTGCCGGATGCGCCGTTCGCTGCGCGATGATCGATCCGGTGGTCGCGAGCGTCAGGATCCCGGTGAAAAGCAGCAGCGCGCCCGCTGAATGGCGCGGCCCCTGGCGCACCAACCGCGCAATTGCCTGCATCCGCCTTGTCGGACCGCCCTGAAAACCCATTTTCGACCCGCCTGAATAGTCGGGCCCTATATGTCTCAGAACGGGTCAAGAAGGCTTTAACGGTCATTTTACCGGGATTTTAACTCCCGAAGCCAGCCGACGCGGCGAAAATAGGGGCAACCGTTGCGCTGTCATTGGGGGCAGAGGCGACGGCATGGAGGATATGACAATGCTGAAGCTAGCTAAGGCGATCTGCCTTGCGACGGCCGCATTTGCTGCCATCCCGGCACAGGCGACCACAACCATCCTGTCCGGCCTGGGGCCGGACGACAGCTCCGTTTTCTTCGGTGCCACGAGCAATAAGACCGGGGCGATCAATGACAATTTCAGCTTCACCGTCCCGGCCGGGACGGTGAGCGGCTTCATCGGATCGATCGCACTCAAGACCAAGCTGGACGTTGTCCTGACCTCGGTCTTGTTGGACGGCAAGTCGCTCTTTACGCAGGACCTCACCGGCTATGAAGAGAAATGGTCGCTTGCCGACACGATCGTGGGACCCGGAACGCACATCATACAGGTGCTCGGCAACTGGGGCACCGGCGGCGGCTCCTATTCTGGCACGCTGAACTTTTCGCCGGCTGTTCCTGAGCCCGCGACCTGGGCAATGATGATCGCGGGGTTAGGACTGGTCGGCGCTTCGATGCGCTATCGCAAGGGGCATGTCCGCTTCGCCTGACAGCGCCTCAAACGAACTGACGCGCCGGCTGGAGTAGAGGCGATTTCCTGCCGGCGCGACCCGATTGAAAACGGGACGGATGGCCTGGGCTTCTACAGCGTGCTTGCATCCTGCGGGGCCGGCGCATGGAAGAGCTAGAAGTGCATAGCGCCGTTCAGGTGGCCAACGCCGGCAACCAGTTCTCCAACGGGATCCCGGTGACCGATGGTTCGACACGCGATGTCGCCTTCTGTGATGCCAGCTATGCGACCACCTCGCTGAAGATCGGCGGCCGCCATACGCATCAGCTATTCGCGCACGATTTCTACGTCGCGGGGAGCTGCCATGTCTGGATCTCCGACAAATATGATCCGACTGCGGCCAATGGCCTCGCCGTGCTGCAGTAGGTCGGACCAGAGAAGCAGCTCAATCCCGTCGCGACAGCATTGAGGAGGGGACGGTTGAAGCTCAGCGGATTGGCCCGATACTCCTCAGTCTCGCAAAATCAGGTTCACGGACGGCCGATGAAGGCTCATGCGTTCCCCTTCGTCAGGAATTTTTGCGCGGGCGAAGCGCCCAGAGAACGAGAGCCATGCCTTCAAGCAGCGATACAAAGGCGAGCCACTCCTTATCGCCCGTGACCGAAGTCCTGGCTCCAAATGCGACCAGCCACAAAAAAGGCGGCGAACGCCCCGGCAACTATTCTCTGCGTCACCCCACCCCTCTCTCGGCCTTGCTGCATGTGAATTGCAGTTCGGCTTCAGCACGGCCAGCGCAGCCGCTGCGGCGAAATCTCGCCCCGTGATTACTATGTGATTGCTAGTAAGAGATTAGCGCTCGAGATAACGCAAGCCAAGCGCCTGAAGGGAAATGGCGCACCCGGAACGATTCGAACGTCCGACCCTCAGATTCGTAGTCTGATGCTCTATCCAGCTGAGCTACGGGTGCTAAAGCCATTTCAGGCGACCGCCGGGGCCGCTTGGGAGACGCGCAGATAGTCGCAGCGCCCACCCATGGCAACCCCTTTTTTTGTATTTTTCAATCCTTGCTTACTGCCCGGAATGCGCCGCAATTGGCAGCTGGGCAGTATAGGTCTCGACCACCTCGGCGAGCGGCACGCCCTCGCCCGACAGGACGATCGCGCGGTGGCGCAGGACTGCATCGGGCTCGGTGGGATGTTCGCTCGCCAGTGTCTTTCGGAATGGCGCCAGCGGCCGCACGACGACCCCGAAAGGCGTCTCTCCGGTCAGCAGCGCGCGGTTCATCTCCGGCGTCAGCAGGTCCGGCCGATACCAGTTTTCGGCGCGCGAATAGACGGTGCTCCCGCACTTGAGTCGCACCAGGCGATAGACGAGCTTGACGTCCTGACCAGCCGCCAGATCGGCGCGCACCTCAGGGCCGGCAGACTTCTCCGCCGCGCGATCGACCTCGGCACGAATGGGCACGGGGCAGCGCTTCTGCAGCGTCGCCGTGGCGCTGTTCGATGCGCGCAGTTCGGCGTCGAGATGCGCGACGGCGCTGCCCTGGAGCAGCGCCGCGAACAGGATCATTTCTTCGCCAGAGCCGCCTGCGCGGCCGCGAGCCGGGCGATCGGCACGCGATAAGGCGAGGCGCTCACATAATCGAGGCCAGTCTGCTCACAGAATGCGATGGAGGCCGGATCCCCGCCATGCTCGCCGCAGATGCCGAGCTTGATGCCAGGGCGCGTCGCCCTGCCCCGCTCGGCCGCGAGCTCGATG
>JAFKLU010000233.1 GCA_017304105.1 Sphingomonadales bacterium | reverse complement strand
AGATAATCCCCATTCCTCAGCGGCGCGACCTGCCCCTCCGTTCAAGCCGGCGCAGGCCGTGCCAGTTCCGCGTCGCGCAGTTTGCGGAACAGGTCTCGGTAGGGTGCGATGGACTTGTACATGAAGAAGGCGCCGAGCGGCCCCAGGATGAGCCGGAAGCCGACCATCACATAGCGAAGATCCTTCTCGCTCTGCGCGATGAAGTCCGTGGCGAGCGCGACGATGGTCGGCCCGAGCGTGCCGGCAATCGCATTGGCGAGGATGAAGTAGAGCGCGGTGACCTGGCTGCGCATCGCATTGGGCGTGGTGAGCTGGATGAGCGAGCTGTAGGCCGGGCTCGCCATCGATCCGCACATGCCGCCAAGGGCGCTGCACAGCAGCGAAAGCCACGGGTTTGGCATCAGCGGCGCGGCAATGCCGAAGGGAATGCCGAGCGACTGGGCGATGAAATAGACCCGCATATGCGCATCGTCATGCCGCCTGCCCAGCACGTCGCAGAGCCGCGCGCCGAGGAACAGGCCGATGACAGCGCTCACGAGCGCGAACAAGCCGAGCAGCGGCCCTGCCTGCGCCGGGCCCCAGCCATAGGTGCGCTCGAAGAAGGCGGGCATCCAGGCCTGCAGCCCGTAGAGCTGGAAGGACATGAGCAGCGAGGCAGTGATGAAGGGGAAATGCATGCCCCGCTCGCTGAAGATGAAGCCGCCGACTTCCTTCATCGAATAGCCGCCCTTCTTCACCACCCCCCGGCGCGCGGGCTCCGGCACCGTCAGGCGGAACCACAGCGCAATGAGCAGGCCGGGAATGCCGAGGAACAGGAAGACGAGCTGCCAATTGTAGATGACGCCGATGCCCGAGACGGGGATGGGCGGCACATCGGCCAGCAGGCCCAGCAGCACCCCGCCGATCACCAGAGAGAGCGCGCCGCCGCCGATGAAGCCGCTATTGTAGATGGCGAAGGCGAGCGGCAGCTTTTGGCGCGGCACCGCGTCGGCGATCATGGACATGCTTGCCGGTCCGCAGCCGGCCTCGGTGCTGCCGACCACGGCGCGCGCGACGAAATAGCCCCAGAAATTCTGTGCGATGCAGCACAGCGCCGTGGCGACGCTCCACACCGCGAGGCAACCCGATATGACGTTCCGGCGCACGCCCCGGTCCGCCATGCGGGAGAGCGGCGGGCCGCCCACCACATAGAAGAAGGTGAAGGCGAAGCCGAGCAGGATGCTGACCTCGGTATCGCTGAGGTGGAAATCGCGCTTGATGGGCTGGACGAACAGCGCGAGCACCCCGCGATCGACCTGCGACATGATCGCCACAAGGCCGGTCATGAAGACGATGTACCAGCCGCCCGTGCTCGTCTCCTCGGGCCGCGCGGCGGCCTCGGGCGGTCGTTTGATAGCCGCTGCCTCAGTGCTTCCGCTCACATGCTTCCCCTCTCCGATAGTCCGTTGCCGGTTTTCAGTCCCCTTCGGCGAGCCGCTGGCGGTAGGCGCGCGCATAAGGCTTGATGGCGAGATAGACGAGGAAGGCGTCGAGCGGCGCGAGCACAGCGCGATAGCCCACCAGCACATAGCGCAGATCCGCTTCGGAGCCGGCCACGAAGTCCGTCAGCAGCGCGATGAACAGCGGCCCCAGCGCGCCGCCGAGGGCCGCGATGACGAACAGATACATGGCGTTGATCTGGCCGCGCATCGCATTGGGCGTCGCCAGCTGGATGGCGCTGTTATAGGCGCCGCCGCCCATCACCGCGATGAACGCGCCCAGCGCGCCCATGGCGATGGCGAGCCCGGCCGTGGGCATCAGCGGCTGCAGCACGTTGAACGGGATGGCGCAGGTATAGCTCACGCACATCACGATCAGATTGGCATCGTCGCGGCGCTTGCCGA
Source organism: Sphingomonadales bacterium (assembly GCA_017304105.1). Classification (GTDB taxonomy): domain Bacteria; phylum Pseudomonadota; class Alphaproteobacteria; order Sphingomonadales; family Sphingomonadaceae; genus Sphingobium. The sequence continues at coordinate 6,821 of JAFKLU010000233.1, read as the reverse complement.
GCCATTCGGCGATATGCGCGCCGATGAACAGGCCGGCCAGTGCCGTCACCAGGCTGACGGCGCCAAGCCACGGACCGACAAGCGCCGGCCCCCAGCCATAAGTGCGCTCGTAAAAGGCCGGCATCCAGGCGGCCGAGCCGAAATTCTGGAAGCTGTTGAGCAGCACCGCCGCCAGCAGCGGTGCATGCATCGCGCGATTGTCCGCCACGTAGCGGAACACCTCGCGCAGCGGATAGCCCGTGGGCTTGTGCGTGCCCTTGCGCTGCGGCTCGGGCACGGTGAGCACGATCAGGCCCGCCACGATCAGCCCCGGCAGGCCGAGCACGATGAAGACGAGCTGCCAGTTGCGGATGACGCCGATGCCCGGCACCGGGATCGGCTCCAGATGGGCAAAGGCGCCGAGTAGCAGGCCGCCCAGGATCAGCGCCAGCGATCCGCCGGCCGCGAAGCCCGCCGTGTAGATGGCATAAGCACGCGGCAGCTTGCCGCGTGGGATGACGTCCGCGATCATCGACATGCTCGCCGGGCTGCTGGCGGACTCGGCGCCGCCGATCACGGCGCGCCCGAAGGCGAGTTGCCAGAAGCCCTGGGCGAGCCCGCTGAGCGCCGTTGCGCCGCTCCAGATAGCGAGGCTCGTCGCCACCACGGTCTTGCGGAAGCCCCGGTCGGCGATGCGCGAGACGGGCGGGCCGACGATGACATAGAAGAAGGTGAAGGCAAGGCCGATCAGCAGGCTGACCTGCGTGTCGGTGAGCGCGAGATCGCGCTTCATCGGCTGGACCATCAGCGAGATGACGCCGCGATCGATCTGCGCCAGCATGACCACGAGCGCCAGCATGACGACCGTGTACCAATGGCCTTTGCCGGAAGCCGCGGGGGCCGCCTCCGCCGGATCGGCAGGCAGGGCCGTGGGCTCCACTGTCGGCCCGTTCGCCACGCCGCTGCTGCCTGCCCTCACGCTATGCGCCCTCTCCAACGCGATCCGGACCTGATCCGGTCGGCGCTGTCCCATTAAAAATCTCTGCTTCCTCGGTTTTTTGTCACCGCGAGCCGTATCGCGGGCGGGAAACATAACATGATAAGTATCTGGCGTTTCCGGGGCTGTCAACGAAACGTTGTTTCACTTTTTCGTGAGTTTGCAAGAGGCTGGGGCATGGCCAGTCTGGCGGCGCAGTGCCGCACCCCGACTTGCGCCGGTGTGAGGAGGCAGGGCAGGACGGTGACGCTCGTCTATTGGGGCGTCGCGGGCCCGTTCCTGAATGGCAGCAGCGTGCGGCGGGCGAAGCGCCAGGTGCCGTCCGCCTCGCGCACCACCTCGTCATCATAGGTGGCGGCGACGGCGATCGAGAGCTGGCGCGTCGTCGGGTCCGGCGTGTTCATGAACATGCAGGCGGAGGTGGAGCGGGCGCGATCCGGCGTCTCGAACCAGATCACCTCGTTGAAGAAGAGGTGGAAATTGGGGACGTGGACGGTGTTCGTGCCGGACTCGTAGCGCTCGCGCATCATCGTGCCCGCTTCCGGCCCGACAGTGCTGCTTTCGAGCGTGCCATAGCGGCCATCGGCGCCGAACAGCTTGCCGAATGCGTCGAAATCCCGCCGGTCGAGCGTTGCGCCATATTCCATGAGGAGATTGTGGATGGCGACGCGGTCCGCCATCTCGGTTGCATGACCAGTCATCGATGTTCCTTCACTTGGCTTGAGGGATGATTGGGTGATCTGGTCGGCCCGGCCTCATCCTGCGGGCGCCCAGATAGAAGTGAAAAGCCGGCCAGACCGTGATCAGCATCGTCGCCACCAGCACGATCTGCGTTGCATCGACCACGGCGCCGCGGCACGCGGCGTCGAGCGCGGCGGCGGCCCCCCTGGCCGCCATGCCGCCGGGGCAGGCGGCCGCGAAGCCGCTGCCGAACAGGTGGGCCGCGATCCAGTCGCTGGCCATCCCTGCGAGCAGCGGCCCGAGGCTCTGGCCCACCAGACCGAGCAGGATGCTGACGATCACGGCGGCCTTGGCGCGCCCGCCCGGCGGAACGATGCTGTAGAGCACGGTGTAGCAGGGCGCGAGATAAGTCGCATTCAGCAGCGCGCCGAAGAACAGCCAGGCGCCGAGCGAGTAGGGGCTCTCCTGCAGCAGCGCCACCACATAGAAGGGCATGCCCGCCGACGCGGTGATCGCCGGGAACCACAGCAGCCAGCGCTGCTCGCGCCGCGCCAGATGCTGCACGATGATGCCGCCGAGCAGGGTCGAGATCGACGCGGCGAGCATCATCGACATGCCGAAGATGACGCCCACCTCGGTATAGGAGATGTGGAATTTGCGGACCAGGAAGGCGCCGAGGAAGGTCGCCGTCGGGCTGCAGAAGACAGCGAGGAAGGTCAGTGCGAAGATCATGTGGCGCAGCACCGGCGAGCCCCACATGAGCGCCGTGACCTGCCGGAAGGAGAGCGGATCGGCGCCGCCCGAAGCCGGATTGTCGGCGGAGGCGTCGAACTGCCCGCGCCGGGGCTCCTTCACGATCCGCCATGTCGCCAGCGCCACGAGCAGGCCGGGCAGGCCCACCACGTAGAATGCCGCGCGCCACCCCCAGTGATCCAGCACGAACCCGCCGACGAGCGAGCCGGCCAGGGCGCCGGCCGGATAGCCGAGGCCATAGATGGCGAGCGCCTTGGTGCGGCGGCCGGGCGGGAAATAATCGCTGATCAGCGAATGCGAGGATGGAAGGCAACCCGCCTCGCCCACGCCCACGCCCATGCGCGCGAGGCAGAGCTGCATGAAATTGACGCTCATCCCGCACAGCGCCGTCATGATCGACCAGAAGGCGACGCAGAAGGCGAGAATATTGACCCGCCGGCTCCGGTCCGCGATCCGCGCCATGGGCAGCCCGAACAGCATATAGACCGCGCTGAACGCGAAGCCGGTGAGGAAGCCCAGCTCCGTGTCGCTGAGCAGCAGCTCTTCCTTGATCGGCTGGGCGAGGATGCCGACGATCGAGCGATCGATCGAACTGAAGAAATAGACGACGAACAGCATGCCGAGCGCGATATGAGAAGTGCGCAGGCTGGGCGCGGCGATGTCGGCGAGGGGCGCGGGCGATTGATCGCCGGCCGCGATCGGCCGGGAGAGGCTCATCGGGTCGGCGCTGGCGCAGGATGGGCCAAGGCCATGCGCGCGACCGGGCAGGGCGCGAAGGGCGGCCCTTTCGCGGCAGGCGCAATTCGGACTTCTTCCGGTTCAGCCATGCCTTTCCCCTCTCCCGGTTCGCCGCGCGTTTCATTCCGTCGCGCTGGCGAAGACGATGCGTGTAAAATCCCGTGCGGGCGAGCCGCATTCAGGAAAAAACTTTACACGATAAATATATGGCTGTCGGAAAGCCTGTCAATGCAGGATCGCAGGAGCCTGAACCTACAGCGATGATCCGTGCCCTGACCTGGTTCGCTGGCACCGGGTCAAGGCACGGAAATTACTTATCTGATTAATGAAACAGGCAACTTTTCCGCCTCAGGCGGCGAGCAGCTCGTCGGCCGGGCCGAAGAATTCGTAATGGATGCGCGTCGCCGGCACGCCCGCGAGCGACAGGGCCGAGACCGCATGGCGCAGGAAAGGGCGGGGGCCGCAGATATAGAAATCCGCTTCGGCGACGGGCGTGTTCGCGATCAGCCAGTCGTCCGTGATGATGCCCGCCAGATCATAATCCCGGCCTGCCACTTCATCCGCGAGCGGGCTCTGATGAAAGTCGGTGACGCGCACGGCCTTGCTGCTGGCCGCCTGCGCACGGACATGCGCGCGCATCGCGTGGGTCTGCCGGTTGTGGGTGCCGTGGATGTAATGGACGGGCACCTCGCTGCCTTGCGCGACGAGCGCTTCCAGCATCGCGACCATGGGCGTGAGGCCCACGCCGCCGGACAGGAGCACGACCGGCCGTTCGGGCCGTCCCTCCAGAAAGAACTCGCCGGCCGGGGCCGCGACCTTGAGCACGGTGCCCGCGCCGGCCGCATCGTGCAGCCAGCCCGAGGCGAGCCCGTGCGGCTCGCGCTTGACCGAGATGCGGTAGGTCTCGCCATTCGGCGCGGACGAGATCGAATAGTTGCGCTTCACCGGCGGATGATCGGGGATTTCGAGCCAGAAGGTCAGATACTGGCCGGGCTTGTGCGCCATCACCGGGCCGCCGTCCACGGGGCGCAGGATGAAGGACTTGATGACGCTGCTCTCCTCGACCACCTCGTCCACCCGGAAGTCGCGCCAGCCGTTCCAGCCGCCGCTCGTCTCCCTCTGCGCATCATAGATGCGGCCCTCCCGCGCGATCAGGATATTGGCCAGGAACCAATAGGCTTCGCCCCATGCGGCGAGGATTTCCTCCGTCGCCGCTTCGCCCAGCACCGCCTTGATCGCGCCGAGCAATGCCTCGGCCACATGGGGATAATGTTCGGGCAGGATCTGCAGGCCGACATGCTTCTGCGCGATCCGCTCGACCGCCGGGGCGAGGGCGCCGAGATTGTCGATGTTGCTCGCATAAGCGAGGATCGCGCCGGTCAGCGCGCGCGGCTGCGATCCGGCATCGCCATGATGCGACTGGTTGAACAGGTCGCGGATGTCCGGGTTCTGGAACATGCGGGAATACATTTCGTGCACGATATCGAGGCCGTGAGCTTCGAGCGCGGGCACGGTGGCCTTGACGAGCGCGATGGTGCGGTCGCTGAGTGGCTGCGACATGTTCTGTCTCCTGAGTTGAGGGTGCTGGACGGATGTCAGGTGCCGGTGGGCGGCGGCTGATCGTAGAAATCGACCTGCATTTTCATGGTCCCCATGGGGGTCACGAAATGCGGCTGTTGCGGCCGGATGAGGCCCGGATTGCCGGGGGTGAGCAGGATTTCCGAAGGCGGATCGAGATAGGTGAGCTTCAGCTCTCCATCGATCACGCGGATGAGGCCCCAGACGCCGGCCTTGGTATCGTGGCGGTTCCGCAGCGCCTGCGGCAGCGTGTCCTGATCGAACACGGGCGTTGAACGGTAGGGGAACGGGCCGGTCATCGATCGTCCAGCCGGAAGAACATGGCGAGTTGCAGGCTCTCGGCGATGCGCGCGGCCTTGTCCTGCAAGGCGCGTGCGGCATCCGGCGGCATCAGTTCGTCCGTGGTCTGTTTCCAGAGGGCGAGCCAGCGATCGAACAGCGCCGGCGTGATCCGCGCCTTGTGCTTCCTGTGCGCCGGCACGGGCTGGCCCTTGTAGCGCCCGCTGACCAGCATCACCGAGGACCAGAAGGCGGCGAGCTTATCCAGATGGCCGGGCCAGTCGTTGATCGCGTCGTTGAAGATGGGGCCCGACTCCGAAAACATGTATTACGAATGCATCTATGCTGCGACATGGAAACATGCAACGATAATACATATTTTTTTGTCGCAGGCCCCCGCTGCCCCAGGAGCGCCTATGAAACTGACCTTGTTCACCGATTATTCGATGCGCGTTCTGCTCTATCTGGGCGCGCGGCCCGAGCGCTTGTGCTCGATCGGTGAGGTCGCGCAGGCTTATCGGATTTCCCGGAATCATCTGATGAAGGTGGTGAACGAGCTCGTGCGCAGCGGCTATGTGGAGAGCGTTCGCGGGCGAGGCGGCGGCATTCGCCTTGGCAAGCCGCCGCAGCAGATCAACATCGGCGCTCTCGTGCGCCATACCGAGGACGGTTTTGATCTCGTGGATTGCGGGCGCTGCGTGGTGGCGCCGGCCTGCGGGCTGCCGGGCGTGCTGAACGAAGCGCTCGCCGCTTTCATGGCCGTTCTGGATCGCTACACGCTGGCCGATCTTCTCACCCGGCGCCGGGATCTGATGTCGCTTTTCCATTCCGAACCGGCGGGGTTGTCCCCCGTCTGAAACGACGGCCGGCCGAAAAACGAAGAGCCGCCCCTCGCGGGACGGCCCTTCCATTGTCTTGCCTTGGACGCGGACAGCTCAGACGAGCCAGGCCTCCGCGGTGGAGGCCGTGCTCACCAGTTCTGCCGCGCGCGGCATGGGACAATGAGACATTGGACCACCTCCTTTCCATTGTTGAACGATGATCGCCATGTGGGGCGCGGATGGTCGATTTTCAATCGGCCGCACGCAATGGGCTCTTGAATTGTACGATATTTCGGCTAACATCGAAATATGGAATTGAAGAGCGCCGTTACTGCCCTTTCCGCCCTCGCGCATGACGGGCGCCTGTCGGTCTTTCGTCTGCTGGTGCAGGCGGGGGGAGAAGGCGTGGCGGCTGGCGAGATCGCGCGCCGTCTGGACGTGCCGCCGAACACGCTCTCGTCCAATCTCAACATCCTCTCCAACGCCGGACTGATCGGGAGCCGCCGCGAAGGGCGCTCGGTGATCTACTCGGCGCGCTACGAGAACATGACCGAATTGCTGGAATTTCTGATGCAGGATTGTTGCGGCGGCTCCCCCGAGATCTGCGCTCCGCTCGCCGATGTGGCGCTGCGCAGCCGCTGCGGCCGGGAGGGACGCGCATGAGTGGAAGGGAGACCATGACGGCTGACGTCATCATCTACCACAATCCCGATTGTGGCACCTCGCGCAACACGCTGGCGATGATCCGCAATGCCGGCATCGAGCCCCATGTCATCGAATATCTGAAGACGCCGCCCTCGCGCGCCATGCTGGTGCAGCTCATGGCGCGCGCCGGCCTGCGTCCCCGCGCGCTCCTGCGCGAGAAGGGCACGCCTTATCACGATCTCGGCCTCGATGACCCCTCGCTCGGCGACGAGGCGCTCATCGATGCCATGCTGGCCCACCCCCTCCTCATCAATCGGCCGATCGTGGTCTCGTCGCTCGGCGTCCGGCTC
>JAFKLU010000448.1 GCA_017304105.1 Sphingomonadales bacterium | reverse complement strand
CATCGCCGGGGGCTGGCTCGGCGCGCAGACCGGCAGGCGCCTGAATGGCACGGCCGTGCGCTAGTGGACGCTGATCGTCACTGGCGCCACCACGCTGGTCTTCTTCCTGCGCGTCTACGGCTGAGGGGCCGCGCGGCGCCTCAGCTCCCACCTCACGCGAAGACGAACCTGCGCCGCGTGCGCAGCGCCCCGCCCGCGACCGCGAGCCCGCCGATCATCATCGCCCAGCTCGCCGGCTCCGGCGCCGCGCTAAGATTGGCGCGGATCTCGCCGCCGGGGAACAGGGTCGTGTGGAGGTTGAAATAGGCCCGGCCGGTGGCAAGACCGGCGGCGAGCGCGGCTTCGGCGCCTGCGATCGTGCCGCCGCCAAGGCCAGTGATGAACGCGGGATTGTAGCTCGACGCCAGCGTCAGGTCGAAGATGTTGTCGTAGCTGCCGGAGGTGACGCCCAGCGGGAAGCCGGCGAAGGTCGGCGTCTGCGTCGCCACGCCGCCATTGGCGCCGGGCGTAAGGCTCACATGGATGTGCGCGGCCGTGGTCGTTCCCGTCAGGCCTGAGAAGCTGCTCTGCACGCGCAGGGTATGTGCATCCGTGTCATAAGTGACGCGCGCGGCGCCCGTGCCCGGCGAGCCGTTCGAGGGCAGTTCCTGCCCGCCCGTGGCGATGCCGGCATAGACGAGCACGACCGCCGGGGCAGCCGAAGGCACTATGCTCGCAGTCAGCGCGAGCGCGGCAAATTTCAAGGTCGCTCTCATCACAACATCTCCCAACCGCTGTTGTGAACGATGCCCGCACTCCCCCAGCTTCGCGGCAATGACAACGCTCGGAGAAAACGCGAATCGCCCCTGTCGCCACGGCATGACGTCATGGCGGAACGCAGAATAGCAGCCGCTGACAATATTGGCGCGTCCCAAACGAGGACGGCCGCCGCGCTGCCGCGCCGGGACTTCAGTCCGGCCGGGGCATGTGGAACAGGGTATCGTCCCTGATCTCGAAATAATCCCCGGTGCCTCCGCCCCGCGCGATCGGGACCGGGCTCGTCGTGCGATAGACGCCGTCGACGATATGCGCGGGATCGATATGGATGCGCACCACTTCGCCGAACACCATGATGTTCGGGCTCGGCGCGCCGGAGAGGGTCTTGAGCGTGAGGATCTCGGTGACGCGGCACTCGAACTGGACAGGCGCGGCGGCAACGCGTGGCGCGGGCACGTCAACGCCCGGCAGCATCTCCAGCCCCGCGAGGGCGAACTCATCCACCTCCGGCCCCACGGCCGCCGAACTCTCGTTCATCGGCGCGGCCAGTTCCCGGCTGACCAGGTTCCACACGAACGCCCCCGTCTCGCGCGCGTTGACCACGCTGTCCTTCTCGCCCCAGGATGAGAAGCCGACGATGGGCGGGCGATAACAGAACAGGTTGAAGAAGCTGTAGGGCGCCAGATTGGGCACGCCCGCCGCGCTCACGGTGCTGATCCAGCCGATCGGCCGGGGCGCGACGATGGCGTTCAAGGGCTCATGGGCGAGGCCATGGCCGTCCGCGGGCCGGTAGCTGTGAAAGCTGCGTTCGCTCACCTCTGTCATCCCCTCTCGCGCATCCCTTTGGCGATACCCGCCCCAGCTGTGCTATGACCAGCGCGGCGGCGATAGCAGAGATGGAGAGCAGGCACAGCCATGACGATCGACAATGCCGCGCCGCCCGCAGCCCCGCCGCCGCTCGTCAAGCGCCACCGGCTCTCGACGCGCCTCTGGCACTGGACCAACGCGCTATGCCTCTATGTCCTGCTCACCAGCGGCCTCGGCATCTTCAACGCGCATCCCCGGCTCTATTGGGGCCAGTTCGGCGCGAATTTCGACAAGCCCTGGCTGGAACTCGGCCGGTTCGGCGCCTTCTGGACGCTGCCGGCGCATTATGATCTGGCCATGTCGCGGCGCTGGCATCTGAGCTTCGCCCTGATCTTCGCCTTCGCGCTGCTGGCCTATATGCTCTGGAGCCTCTTCAACCGGCACATCCCCCGCGATCTCGCCTTCCGCAAGGGCGATCTTGCGCCACGCCACATCTGGCGGGACATCAGGGACCATGCCCGCCTGCGCTTCCCCGCCGGGCAGGCGGCGCTGCGCTACAATGTGCTGCAGAAGGCGAGCTATATCGGCGTGATCTTCGTCCTCCTGCCGCTGATGATCCTGACCGGCCTCACCATGTCGCCCGGCATGGACGCGGCCTGGCCCTGGCTGCTCGACCTGTTCGGCGGCAGACAGTCCGCGCGCTCGATCCATTTCATCGCGGCCTGGCTGCTCGTCGCCTTCTTCCTGGTCCACATCCTCATGGTGCTGCTCGCCGGACCGGTGAGCGAGCTGCGCGCCATGATCACCGGCTGGTATCGCCTGCCCCCGGAGCGCGACGCATGACGACATCCCCCCGCAGCCCCATCGTCTCCCGCCGCGCGCTGCTCACCGGCCTCACGGCTGGCACCGCCGGTCTGCTCACCGGCTGTGACAGCCTCGCGCGAAACGAGCGATTCCGCAAGGCGCTGTTCTCGGCCGAGAACATGCACAAATGGCTGCAACGCCCGTTGCAGGACCGCGATGCCCTGGCGCCTGAATATCGCGCCGACCAGCGCTCGCCCTTCTTCCGCCCCAACGGCACCGCCAACCCGAACACGGAAAGCTACAAGGCGCTCTGGCGCGGCAAGTTCGCGGACTGGCGCCTCATGGTGGACGGCCTCGTCGCCCGCCCGCTCTCGCTCAGCCTTGCCCAGCTCCACACCATGCCCCAGCGCATCCAGACCACGCGCCACGACTGCGTGGAAGGCTGGAGCGCGATCGGCACCTGGCGCGGCGTGCCGCTGAAGCTGGTGCTGGATGCCGCCGGCCTCAGCAGCCGCGCCCGCTATCTCGTCTTCCATTGCATGGACGACATGGGGGGCGGCAACGGCTATTATGAGAGCATCGACATGGTCGACGCCTTCCATCCCCAGACCATCCTCGCTCACGCCCTGAACGAGCAGCCGCTGGAAGTGCGCAATGGCGCCCCGCTGCGCCTGCGCGTCGAACGGCATCTGGGCTACAAGCACGCCAAGTTCCTGTCGCGCATCGAAGCCGTCGACGACCTCTCGCGCATTCGCGGCGGCAAGGGCGGCTACTGGGAGGATATTGCGGGCTATGAATGGTATGCCGGGATCTAGGGGACCGAGCGGACATTGCGGACATCGCCGGCTCTTTCTTCGTCATTCCCGCGAACCCGGGAACCCAGTAACGGCGGTTCGATTCGGAGCAACGTTGATCTCAATGTCTATCTTATGGGCACGTCGCGCAGCATCGCGCGGAGGCGTTCGGCGCCTTGTCTCCCGGACATGGGGTCAAACTGCTTTCCTGCTTCGAGCAGTCCAGCCCGAACTGACAGTATCTCACCGTCAGTCCTGGTTTGCTTCGCCAGGGTGACTGGATTCCCGCGTTCGCGGGAATGACGAAGAGGGGTTGGGCGATGTCCATTCTCCACAACCTTTCATCACCCGGCCACCCCGCCGCGCCTCTCCACATTGGACATCGCTCGCCCTTGCTAAAGGGGGTGACGCCTTGAAAGCCTGCGTTATAAGACATCGCCATGAGGGTTCTTACACGTCTGCTCGCCAGGATCATCAGCGAGGGCACGCTGAGCATCACCTATGCGGATGGCACGACCGAAACGGTCGGCAAAGCCGCCAGTGACAGGCCGGATGTCGCCATCCGCCTGACCGACGACGCCACGGCGCGCGCCATTCTCGCCAATGCGGCGCTCGGCGCGGGCGAAGGCTTCATGGACGGCCGCATCTTGCTGGAGCGCGGTACCATCTGGGACTTGCTCATGCTGGTGACGGGCAATGCCCCGCTCGAAAGCAGCAAGACGATTGACGAGCCCGGCCTCGTCTCGCGCACCGCCGAGCGGCTCAAGCACTGGCATGACAATTTCAACAAGCGCGACCGCTCCAAGGCCAATGTCGCGCATCATTACGACCTCTCGGACACGCTCTACGACCTCTTCCTGGATGCGGACCGGCAATATAGCTGCGCCTACTTCACCGACCCCGAGACGGTGAGCCTGGAGCAGTCCCAGCTCGACAAGAAGGCGCATATCGCCGCCAAGCTCGCGCTCGAACCCGGCCAGCGGGTGCTGGATATCGGCTGCGGCTGGGGCGGCATGGCGCTCTACCTCAATCGCGTGGCGGACGTGGACGTGCTGGGCGTCACCCTCTCGGAAGAGCAGCTCAAGGTCGCCCGGCGTCGCGCGGAGGAAGCGGGCGTCTTCGAGCTGATCGACTATCGCGACGTTGCGGGGCTCTTCGACCGCATCGTCGCGGTCGGCATGTTCGAGCATGTCGGCGTGCGGCAATATCGCGAGTTCTTCCGCACATGCCACAATCTGCTGACGCCCGACGGCGTCATGCTGCTGCACACGATCGGGCGGCTCGACGGCCCGGCCTCGACTGACGCCTTCACGCGCAAATATATCTTCCCTGGCGGCTATGCGCCCGCCCTGTCGGAAATATTGGAGGCCAGCGAGCGCAACAAGCTGCTGCTCACCGATGTCGAGGTGCTACGGCTGCATTATTACTACACGCTGCGCCACTGGTATGGCCGTGTGGTGGACGCGAAGGCGGAGATCGTCGCACTCTACGACGAGCGCTTCTACCGTATGTGGACCTTCTATCTGGCCGCGGCCGCCTCGGGCTTCATCTTCGGCAGCCAGACCAACTACCAGCTCCAATATGTCCGCAATCGCCACGCCCTGCCGATCACCCGCGACTATATGGCGCGGGCCGAGGAGCGCTACCGCGCGAAGGGATGAGCGGACGGGTTCACCCCGCGCACGCGCGGGAAGCGCAAAGCAGGAACGAAGAGGCGACTGCCGGGTGGGGGCCTGGCAGTCGCCTCCCGTTGGCGGGCCCTGGAGGCCTGCCGTGCGACCCAAAGGCGGCTCGCGCACGCCCCTGGAGGGGAATGAGATAATCGATGGCGAGAACAGGAAGCAGGATTGTGGGGGGAGGGCTCACCGCTGTCCCGCTCTCGCCTGAGCAGGGATTAGCCGCATCAGGACATATGGTAAAACCGATTAAAAACGTCACAATGATCGAGCACATCAATCATTCGATCACCCTGATCGATTCTATCATCGCATTGTCGGAAGACGCGCTCGCTGATAGCGTGCTCCCAAGGGTGCGACGAAGGGAAGGCGCGGACATATGACTTCCGGGCTGGAAGCAGTTGGCGACGCCGCCACGGGCGCCATCGTCGCCAGCGCGGTGGAGCAAGCGCATGGCGAGCCCGGCGGCACGGCCCATGGCGCCTGCCTCAATTGTGGCACGCCGCTCATCGGCCACTATTGCCATGCCTGCGGGCAGAGCGGCCATCTTCACCGCAGCATTGGCGGCTTCCTGCACGACATCCTGCACGGCGTCTTCCATTTCGAGGGCAAGATCTGGAACACGCTGCCCATGCTCTTCTTTCGGCCGGGCGAACTGACGCGCCGTTACATCGCGGGGGAGCGGGCCAGGTTCGTCTCGCCGATCGCCATGTTCCTGCGGGAGGCAGCCCGGATGGAGCAGCGCGAAACCGCGCTCAAGGCCCAGATACAGACGCAGGAACGGCTCAGGCGCGACACGAGCGCACTGAATGCGCGGCTGGACGACGTGCAGCAGGATCTGGTCGCGGTCCGCTTCGCCCAGGGCGTATTCCAGGGGCAAAACGGCAGTGGACAGCAGGGCCAGGGACGCCTGTTCAGCGGCATCGACACCGGCTGGAAGGCGCTCGACAACGGGCTCATGGCCGCCAACGAGAACCCCAATCTCTTCCTCTACCGGCTTCAGACCAGCGCCTATAAATATAGCTGGCTGCTGATCCCCCTCTCCACGCCCTTCGTGTGGCTGCTGTTCTTCTGGAAGCGGCAATACAAGTTCTACGACCATCTGGTCTTCGTGACCTTCTCGATCACCTTCATGCTGCTGCTGGTGACGGCGCTCACCGCGCTGGGCTGGATCGGCGTGCCTTCCCCGGTCATCACCTTCGCGGCGCTGATCATCCCGCCTGTGCACATCTACCGGCAGGTGCGCGGCGCCTATGCGGGCCGGCGCCGGTCCGCGATCCTGCGCACCGGGGCGCTGCTGGTGTTCGGCATGATGGTGCTGATGCTCTATCTCGCGATCCTGCTCGCCATGGGCATCATGAAATAGGATGGCGGGGCCCCATCGCCCGACCGGGGCGCGGGAATCGCAGGCTGATCTACATTAGCCACCCTCCCCTTCCCGCGCGCTGTTGCGCTCGGGCGTCCCCGCTGTTAACCGCGCGCGGTCTGTTTTTCCCAGCCATCAGGAACTGCCATGTCCGATTCCATCAAGCGCGTCGTCCTCGCCTACTCCGGCGGCCTCGACACCAGCGTCATCCTGAAGTGGCTGCAGATCAATTATCGATGCGAGGTGGTGACCTTCACCGCCGATCTCGGCCAGGGCGAGGAGCTTGAGCCTGCCCGCGCCAAGGCGCTCAATGCCGGCGTGAAGCCCGAGCACATCTTCATCGACGATGTGCGCGAGGAATTCGTGAAGGACTATGTCTTCCCGATGATGCGCGCCAATGCGCTCTACGAGGGCCTCTACCTGCTCGGCACGTCGATCGCCCGGCCGCTCATCGCCAAGCGCCAGATCGAGATCGCGCGCGAAGTAGGCGCCGATGCGGTCGCCCACGGTGCCACCGGCAAGGGCAACGATCAGGTCCGCTTCGAGCTGAGCTATTATGCGCTCCAGCCGGACATCAAGGTGATCGCGCCCTGGCGGGAATGGGATCTGACCAGCCGCACCCGCCTCATCGAATGGGCAGAGCAGCACCAGATCATGGTGCCCAAGGACAAGCGCGGCGAGGCGCCTTTCTCAACCGACGCGAACATGCTCCATACCTCCTCCGAGGGCAAGGTGCTGGAAGATCCGTGGGAGGAAGTGCCGGACTATGTCTATTCGCGCACCGTCAATCCCGAGGATGCGCCGGATACGCCGGAATATATCACCATCGATTTCGAGCACGGCGACGAATCGCTCAACGAACTGGGCCGCAAGCACGGCATTGGCCGGCTCGATCTCGTCGAGAACCGCTTCGTGGGCATGAAGTCGCGCGGCATGTATGAGACGCCCGGCGGCTGCATCTATCATCTCGCCCATCGCGGCATCGAGCAGCTCACGCTGGATCGCGGCGCCGCGCATCTCAAGGACGAGCTGATGCCGCGCTATGCCGAGCTCATCTACAATGGCTTCTGGTTCAGCCCCGAGCGCGAGATGCTGCAGGCGGCGATCGATCACAGCCAGGCGAAGGTCACCGGCACGGTGCGGCTCAAGCTCTACAAGGGCAATGTGATCGTGGTGGGCCGCAAGTCGCCGCATTCGCTCTACAGCGAGAAGGTCGTGACCTTCGAAGACGACGCCGGCGCCTATGACCAGCGCGACGCGGCAGGCTTCATCAAGCTCAATGCCCTGCGGCTGCGGCTGCTGGGGCGCCGGGATGGCTAACGCGATTCAGCCGGCGCCCGACGCCGGCTGACGCTGCCTCAACTCTGCGCGATACCCCATAGCAGGACCACAACCATCGCCAGCACGGCGAGGACAAGGGATATGGTCAGCACATAGCGCACAACGTGCGGGGTCGAGCCCGCACGGGCGTCGTCAGTATTCTTGTGGATCTCAGTGTCCATGATCGGCTCCTTTCACCCCGAACCGCCTTTCACCAAGAAACGCGCCGGGCGGGGGGCCGTTCCTGAAATCGGCGAGTCGAATTACGGGGGAGCGGCGCGCACCTCGGCCAACTGAACGCGCCCTCACGCGGATTGACGCCGTGCGCCCCCATCTGCTTCCCACCGCAACACGATGCTCGTCCGGCACCCTCGACTCGAAACACTGAATAGATGAGAGCCCTTCGACAAGCTCGGGTCGCGTTGTAGAAGGCTTCACAGCGGACTTTCCCCGCCGCACCAAAGACGAAAAGCCGCCCGACCAGTTCCTTCATCAGCTTCGAAAGAAATGACGTGGAGACGATCCTGACCCCGGAGGCCCCGATCCATGGCTGAACGTCCAGCGACTGGCAGCACATTTCTACCGTGGCGCTATGGGCTGTTCCTGCTCGGCTTCGCGAGCGCGATCCCGCTGGCGCTGGTCCTCGAACCGATCACCGGCATCATGATCGGCTTCGACCTTGGCGTTCTGGCGCTGTTCGCGACCCTGCCCCGGCTGTTCGCCCATGGTCCCGACCAGATGCGCGAACAGTCCCGGCGCAACGATGCCAACCGCACGTTGATCCTCGCCCTGACCGGCATCGTCATGCTGGTGATTCTGGTCATCGTCGCCAGCGAGCTGCGCTATGGCCACGGTCCGTCGCGGGCGATGCTCGGGCTCATCATCGCCACGCTCATCCTCGCCTGGCTCTTCTCGAACCTCGTCTACACGTTGCATTACGCGTATCTCTTCTATCGCGGCGGGCGGGAAGGCGGCGATCGCGGAGGCCTCAGCTTCCCCCACCGGCCCGAGCCGGACTATTGGGACTTCGCCTATTTCGCCTTCACGCTTGGCATGACCTTCCAGACCAGCGACGTCGCGATCACCCATCCCGCCATCCGCAAGGTGGCGCTGTTCCACAGCCTCGCCGCCTTCCTGTTCAACCTCGGCCTGGTGGCCTTCACGATCAATATTCTGGGGGGTGGCTGAAGCGGCTCCTCCCCGGACGGGGAGAAGCAGAAGATCGGCCCGAGAGGCGACGCATAGGCGCGCCCGCAACGCGCCTTAGAAGCTCTCTTCCGCGTAAACCTTCGAGATGTCGCCGCCCCACGCGGTCGCGTAGCGCTCCAGCAGCCGCTCGGCATGGGTGCGGCCGCTCGCCACCACCTCGTCCAGCGCGGCGAGATAGCCGCTCTCATTGTCGCCGATGCTGTTGAGCCGCCCGCGCGCGGCCAGGCCGGCATGGGCGATTTCGAGCACGCGCCCGGCAATGTCGCGCAGCTTGCCGCCGCCGCCGATCGGCGCATCGAGCCCGAGGCGCGGCACTTCGGAGCGCAGCGCCTCGCGCTCTTCCATCGTCCAGCCCTTGACCACGTCCCACGCCGCATCGAGCGCGCCATCGTCATAGAGCAGGCCAACCCAGAAGGCGGGCAGCGCGCAGATGCGGCTCCACGGGCCGCCATCGGCGCCGCGCATCTCCAGAAAGCTCTTCATGCGCACTTCCGGGAAGGCGGTGGAGAGATGGTCCGCCCAGTCGCTCATCGTCGGCTTCTCGCCGGGCAGCACGGAGAGCTTGCCCTCAAGGAAGTCGCGGAAGGAGAGCCCCGCCGCGTCGATATATCGGCCCTCGCGGAACACGAAGTACATCGGCACATCGAGCGCATAATCGGCATAGCGCTCATAGCCGAAGCCGTCCTCGAACACGAAGGGCAGCATGCCGGTGCGGTGCGGATCGGTGTCCGACCAGATGTGGCTGCGATAGGAAAGATAGCCGTTCGGCTTGCCCTCCATGAACGGCGAGTTGGCGAACAAGGCGGTCGCCAGCGGCTGGAGGGCGAGGCTCACACGGAACATCTTCGCCATGCGCGCCTCGCTCGAATAATCGAGATTCACCTGAATTGTGCAGGTGCGCAGCATCATGTCGAGGCCGAGGCTGCCGACGCGCGGCATGTGGCGCAGCATGATCGCATAGCGGCCCTTGGGCATGATCGGCAGCTCTTCGCGCGTCTTGTCCGGCCACATGCCAAGGCCAAGGAAGCCAAGGCCGAGCTGATCGCCGACCGCCTTCACCTGTTCCAGATGCCGTCCGGTCTCCGCGCAGGTCTCGTGCAGATTGTCGAGCGGCGCGCCGCTAAGCTCAAGCTGGCCGGCCGGCTCCAGGCTGATCGTGCCGTCCGCGCCGGAGAGCGCGATGACCGTGTCACCCTCCAGCACCGGCTCCCAGCCGAAGCGGCGCAGCCCGTCGAGCAGGTCGCGAATGCCGCCCGGCTCGTCATAGGAAGGCGCGCGATGGTCCGCGAGCCGATAGACGAATTTCTCGTGCTCCGTGCCGATCCTCCAGCGATCGGCCGGCTTCTCGCCACCCTCGAACAGGCTGATGAGCTGCTCGCGAGTCTCGATGATCGGGTCCTCGCCAGCGGCCTCCGTGCGTGTGCTCATACCCGTTCCGATTCCTCGCCCCTCATTCCGCGCGCCATAAGGGCTTTGCGGGAGGCAGGCAATTTCATTTCGTTTCGCAACTTGTCCAGTCCCCGTTCGCAGCCATCCAGCAGGCGGTGGCGGCAATCGCGGCGGTTTCCGCGCGCAGGATGCGGGGGCCGAGCGAAATGGCGCGGGCCTGCGGCAGCGCGCGGATGAGATCGCGCTCGGCGGTGGTGAAGCCGCCCTCCGGCCCCACGAGCAGCGCGGCCGGGCCGGGACTGGCGGCGAAGGCCGCGCGCATCGGCGCGCCGCCCAGCTCATCCGCGAAGAACAGGGCGCGATCAGCCGGCCAATCCCTGAGCAGCCGGGCGAGCGAGACCATCTCCCCCAGAACCGGCAACGCCGTCCGCCCGCATTGCTCGGCCGCCTCGACGAGATGGGCGTGCAGCCGGTCGAGATTCACCTTGTCGACGACGCTGCGCTCAGTGAGCACCGGCACGAGCCGGGCGACGCCCAGCTCGCACGCCTTCTCCGCGACGAGATCAATGCGGCCCTTCTTGATCGGCGCGGCGCACAGCCAGAAATCGGGTACCGTCTCGGGCGGCTTGGTCTGCGCCACGCAGCGCAGCACGAGATCGCGCTTGCGGATCTGCTCCGCGCTCGCCGCCCATTCGCCTGACTGCCCATCGAACAGCAGCACCGTGTCGCCCTCACGCACGCGCATCACCGAGAGCAGATAATGCGCGCCATTGCCCTCGACCGGCACGGTGACGCCCTCACCCAGCGCCGTCTCGACGAACAGGCGCGGCGCGGATCGGGGTGGCCAGGCGGGCGTGGCGGGCATCACCCTCGCCTAGCGGGGCGTCGGTGGGCGGGCAAGCCCGCGCCAGACAGCGGACCATCGCGGCCGAGCGCTTTCCGACTGTCTTTCCACCCGGAGTCTATGGCAGGAGGTCTTGCCATGACCGTCGCCCACACCGTGCCCGATACCGAAGCCAGCGGCCTGCTGCGCCTGCTCCCGGCTAGCTGGCGGCCCTATGCGCTTCTTGCCCGCTTCGACCGGCCGATCGGCTGGTGGCTGCTCTACTGGCCGGGCGCCTGGGCCATCGCGCTGGCCGGCGGCCTTCCCGCGCGCTGGCCGATGCTGTTCTGGTTCCTGCTCGGCAGCATCGCGATGCGCGGGGCGGGCTGCGTCTATAACGACATCGTCGACCGCGACATCGACGCGCAGGTGGCCCGCACCGCCAGCCGCCCCATCGCGAGCGGCGCGGTCTCGCTGAAAGCAGCGTGGATCTGGCTCGTCTCGCTGTGCCTGATCGGCCTTGTCGTGCTGCTGCAATTGCGCTGGCAGGCGCAGCTGGTGGCGCTGGGGAGCCTCGCTCTCGTCGCGGCCTATCCCTTCATGAAGCGCATCACCGGCTTCCCGCAGGCGTGGCTGGGGCTCGTCTTCACCTGGTCCGCGCCGGTCGCCTGGGTGGAGATGACCGGCGGCATGAACGCGGCCGGCCTGCTGCTCTATGCCGGCGCCTTCTTTTGGTGCATCGGCTACGATACCATCTACGCCCTGCAGGACAGGGAGGACGACGCGCTGGTCGGCATCGGCTCCAGCGCGCTCACCATGGGCAAGCATGTGAAGGCCGGCGTCGGCCTCTGCTTCGCCCTGTCGCTGCTGCTCTGGAGCGTGGCGTTCTGGCGCGTCCAGCCGGTCTGGCTCGCCCCGCTCGCGCTGCTGCCGCTGGCGCTGCACTTCCTTTGGCAGGTCGGCACGCTCCGGGAGGATGGGGCCGATCCGCTGGTCAAGTTCCGCTCCAACCGCTTTGCGGGGCTGCTCCTGTTCCTGGCCTGTCTCGTCGTGGGTTCGGCCTGAGCCGGGAACCGGCTGGCGCGCCCGCGCCAAAGCCGCTATTGCGCCGCACAATGCTGCACCGCCTCTACGAATGGACGCTGGCCAAGGCCGCGCATCGCCACGCCGAATGGTGGCTCGCCGTCATTTCCTTCCTGGAATCGAGCTTCTTCCCCATTCCGCCGCATCCGCTGCTCGGCCTCATGTGCCTGGCGCGGCCGAACAAGGCCCTGCGATACGGCATCATCTGCACCATCGCATCGGTGCTGGGCGGGCTGCTCGGCTATGCCATCGGCCATTTCCTGTTCGAGGCGGTGGGCATGAGCCTGCTCAATGCGCTGCACCTCACCGAGAGCTTCCCCAAGGCGGCCTGCTATCTGCGCGATTATGGCGCCGAGATCATTCTGGTGAAGGGCGCGACGCCCATTCCGTTCAAGCTGATCACCATCACCGCGGGCTTCATCGGCCTGCCGCTGTTCACCTTCCTGTGGGCCAGCATTGTCTCGCGCGGCATGCAGTTCATTCTGGTGGGCGCGCTGTTCTGGAAGTTCGGCGCGCCGATCAAGGTCTATCTGGAGCGCTATCTCGGCTGGATCACGGCCGCCTTCGCCATCCTCGTGGTCGGCGGCGTGCTGGCCGCCGGCATGCTGAGCGGGGGCACTGGCCAGGCCGGCGACAAGTGCAGCGGTGCCACGATGCAGCAGATCGTCGGCGCCTGAGCGCCGCCTATTTCGCGAAGATCATGTCGTCGCTGGCGAAACTCTTGAATTCGAGCGCGTTGCCGCTGGGATCGAGGAAGAACATGGTCGCCTGTTCGCCCACTTCCCCCTCGAAGCGCACATAGGGCTCGATGACGAAGCTGGTGCCCGCCGCCTTCATGCGCGCGGCGAGATCGTCCCAGTCGGCCCGATCGAGGATCACGCCGAAATGCGGCACGGGCACGTCGTGGCCATCGACCGGATTGCGAATCGGCCCGCGCGCCTCGCGCGCCGGATCGAGATGCGCGACGATCTGGTGCCCATAGAGATCGAAATCGATCCAGTGATCGCTGCTGCGCCCCTCCGGGCAGCCCATCAGCTCGCCATAGAAGGCGCGCGCGGCGGCGAGATCGTGCACGGGAAAGGCGAGGTGGAAAGGTCTCATCGGTCGGCTCCGCAGGACATGCAATGAATTGCAACTGTCACGAAACCCGGCGATAGGAGCGCGCGTGGCGAAAATCCAGATGATCGACAGCCTGCTCCGGCGGCGTCCCGCGCTTGCCGCGCTTTTGGCCGGCGCCGTCTCCGCGACGGGCTTCGAGCCGCTGCGCCTCTGGCCGGTGATGCTCGGCGCGCTGGCACTGTTCATCCATCTGCTGTGGCACGCGCCGGACCGGAAGAGCGCGGCGAGGATCGGCTACCTCTTCGGTCTTGGCCAGTTCACGGTGGGGCTCAACTGGATCGCCCATGCCTTCACCTTTCAGGACGCGATGCCGCATCTGCTCGGCTATCCGGCGGTGGTCCTGCTGTCCTTCTATCTGGCGGTCTATCCGGCGATCGCCGCCATGATCGGCTGGCAATTGGGGCGCGGGCGTCCGCAGCTCTTCGTGCTGTTCCTGAGCAGCGCCTGGCTGCTGACCGAATATCTGCGCGCGACGATGTTCACCGGCTTTCCCTGGAATCCGCTCGGCGTCATCTGGCTGGGGAGGGGCGTCGACCAGCTGGCGACGGTGATCGGCACCTACGGGCTGGGGCTGATCGCCATGCTGGCCGGCGGCGCGCTCTGGTGGGCCGCGCACCGGCAGCGGCGGCAGGCGGGGATCGCGCTGGGGGGGCTGGCGCTGGTCGCGGCGCTGGGCCTGTTCCGGGCGAATCAGATGTCAGCGAACCGGGAGCCGGTCGCCGCGATCCGTGTCGTGCAGCCGAACATCAACCAGAACGAGAAATATGATCCGCAACTCGAACTGGAGAATTTCCGCCGCCTGGAGACGCTAACCGCCGGACCGAGCGCGAAGGCGCGGCTCGTCTTCTGGCCCGAGGCGGCGGTGCCGGCCATTCTCGACATGGAGCCCCGCTGGCGCGGCCGCATCGCGACGCTGCTCGGCCCTGACGAGCTGCTCATGCTCGGCGGCGACAAGTTCCACTTCAAGGAGACCGACGGCGTCATCGATACCGACCGGCTCGAAGGCGCCAACAACAGTCTGTGGGTGCTCGATGCGCAAGGCACGCTGCGCGGGCGCTACGACAAGGCGCATCTCGTCCCCTATGGCGAATATCTGCCGATGCGGCCGCTGCTGAGTGCGATCGGCCTGTCGCGGCTGGTGCCGGGCGATGTCGATTTCTGGCCCGGCCCAGGCCCGCG
>JAFKLU010000447.1 GCA_017304105.1 Sphingomonadales bacterium | reverse complement strand
CCAGCACCTCGGGAATCTTGGTCTTGGCGATGCCGACATCCTTGACCGGCTGGCTGACGATCTCGCCCGCTTTCTTGAGCGTCTCGTCATCCTTCTTCTTCGTCTCATCCTGCGCGAGCGCGCTGCCGGCGAGGCAGAGGCTCAGCGTCAGGGTCAATGCCGGAAATTTCATCGGAGCTTCCTAATGCCAGAGGCAGACGAAGACCCAACTTTCGGGACGGGCGGCGAGTTCCCGCACCGCGACCGTCAATGATCGTGATCGTCGGGCATCTCGTAATGTTCCAGCTCGGGCTGGGGATAGTTCTTCGCGTCGATCGCCAGCAGCAGGCCAAGGCCGAGCACCGCGTCATGGCCCTTGTCCGGGTCCAGCCCGTGCGCCTTCATCCACGCGAGGAGCGCGCGATTGCGCTCGAACACGCTCATCGCCATCATTTCGATGCTGTTCATGAAATAGCTGGACGGCGGGCGCGGATCGTCGCCGCCATAGCGCTCTTCGAGGAACTGCAGGATATCGTCCCTGATGCCCGTCTGGCCGTCGCCCATTTCAGATCCTCCATTTTCATATGCAAGCTAATCATTAGCGCGGCGCCTGTCCGCCGTCCACGGCGACCCGCGCCTGCCGCGATGCGCAGCCCGATTCTCGATCGGCTTGCGGTCCATCCACGCAATTCCCTATAGGGAGCCAAATTTCGCGCCGCGCAATGCGAGCGCGCCTCCCATTTCATCGAGCAGCCGGTTCCCCAAAATGACGACTCCAGAGCGCCGCACCTTCGCCATCATTTCGCATCCCGACGCGGGCAAGACCACGCTCACCGAGAAGCTGCTGCTCGCTGGCGGCGCCATTCACCTCGCTGGCGAGGTGAAGGCGCGCGGCGCCAATCGCCGCGCGCGATCGGACTGGATGAAGATCGAGCAGCAGCGCGGCATTTCCGTCACCTCCTCGGTCATGACCTTCGAGCGCGACGGGATCACCTTCAACCTGCTCGACACGCCGGGCCACGAGGACTTTTCCGAAGACACCTATCGCACGCTCACTGCGGTCGACTCCGCAGTCATGGTCATCGACGCGGCCAAGGGCATCGAGCCGCAGACGCTCAAGCTGTTCGAGGTGTGCCGCCTGCGCTCGGTGCCGATCATCACCTTCGTCAACAAGGTGGACCGCGAGGGCCGCGATCCCTTCGCGCTGCTCGACGAAGTGGCCGATGCGCTGGCGCTGGACGTGTGCCCGATGAGCTGGCCGGTCGGCATGGGCGGCGAGTTTGAGGGCATCTACGATTTCGCCACCAATCGCCTGTTCCAGCCGCAGGGGCCGAGCAAGGAATTTGACGGCAGCTTTGCCCAGTTCGCCGGGCTGGACGATCCGAAGCTGGCCGACGCGCTTTCGGCGAGCGGTCTTGCCCGCCTGCACGAGGAAGCCGAGCTGGCGCAGGGCGGCTATGCGAGCTTCGACCTCGATGCCTATCGCCACGGCGATCTGACGCCGGTCTATTTCGGCTCCGCGCTCAAGCGCTTCGGCGTCGCGGAGCTGATCGATGCGCTCGCCGCTTATGCGCCGCCCCCGCGCACGCAGCCCGCCGAGCCTGCCCCGGTGGCGCCGGAGCGGGGCGACGTGACGGGCTTCATCTTCAAGGTGCAGGCCAATATGGACCCGCAGCATCGCGACCGCATCGCCTTCATGCGGCTCTGCTCCGGCAAGTTCAAGCGCGGCATGAAGCTGACCCCCTCGGGCACCGGCAAGCCGATCGCGGTGCATTCGCCCATCCTGTTCTTCGCGCAGGACCGCGAGATTGCGGACGAGGCGTTCCCCGGCGACATCATCGGCATCCCCAATCACGGCACGCTGCGCGTGGGTGACAGCCTCTCGGAGAAGGCGGATGTGCGCTTCACGGGCCTTCCCAACTTCGCGCCGGAAATCCTGCGGCGCATCGCGCTCAAGGACCCGACCAAGACCAAGCAGCTGCGCAAGGCGCTCGACGATCTCAGCGAAGAGGGCGTGATCCAGGTCTTCTATCCCGAGATCGGCAGCCAGTGGATCATCGGCGTGGTCGGCCAGCTCCAGCTCGATGTGCTGATCTCGCGGCTGGAGGCGGAGTATAAGGTGGAAGCGGTGCTGGAGCCTGCGCCCTTCGATACGGCGCGCTGGCTCACCGGCGAGGCGCGCAAGCTCGACGACTTCGCCAGCATCAACCGTTCGTCCATGGCGAAGGACCGGGATGGCAACCCCGTCTTCCTCGCGCGGTCGGCGTGGGATGTGGGCTATCAGTCCGAGCGCAATCCGGACATCGGCTTCAGCGCCACCAAGGAGCGCTGAATAGCCTTCCGGAGGGCGCGATCAGGTGATTGACGTGCTGCTGTTCGGGCCGGGCCTAGCTCGCTTCGCTCGTCACCAGCTTGAGCTCCGCCGCGCGGGCCGTGCCCAGATGGCTCATGCGGCCGTCGATCCGGCCGCCCGAGGCGATGCTTATCACTTCGTAGCTGACATTGCCGGTGATCCGCGCGGTCGCCTCGACCACCAGCTCCTCCACGGCGATCGAGCCCTCGACCAGGCCGCCGATGCGCGCGCTCTTCGCATTGATCTGGCCGGTGATGCGGCTCTCGGCTCCCTGCACCAGCGTGGCGCAGCTTATGTCGCCATCCACATTGCCGTCGATATGCAGATCGGTTGTCGCGGAGAGATTTCCTGCCACGGTGACATCGCCGCCGATGATCGAGAAGGTCGTGTGCCTAGCCCCGCTGGCCGGTCCCGGCGACTTGGCGTTTCGCGTGCTGCTGGACTTCGAGAACATCCTGTCGGGCCTCCAGAAAGGGGCGCGGATTGACGGCCGCACCATTGACGCGCACCTCGAAATGCAGATGCGTGCCCGTTGAGCGGCCGGTCGAGCCCATGGAGGCGACCGCTTGCCCGCGCTTGACCTCTTGCCCCGTGCGCACGCCGAAGCGCGAGAGATGCGCATAGCGCGTTAAGAGACCCTTACCATGGTCGACTTCCACCACATTGCCATAGCCCTGGCGGGTCCCGACATAAGTCACGCGCCCAGCCGCCGCCGCGAGAATGGGCTGGCCATAGGCGCCGCGAAAGTCGATGCCGCTATGGAAGGCGAGCATGCCGTTGAAGGGATCGCGCCGATAGCCATAGGAGCTGGTCTCCATCGGCGCCGCTGTCGGCCGCGAGGAGGGAATCGCGGCGAGGGTTGCCTCCATGGCGTTGAGGCGGGTCATCAGCATGGCCAGCTGGCGCAGCGACGGCTCGGACTCGATGAGGCTGGAAGCGGGGATGAAAGGACCGCCCTGACCGCGCTCGGGAGCCGTCATCCGGGCAGGATTGAGCCCGAAGCTGCTAATCGCCTTTTCCACTTGCGCCAGGCGGGCCTGCGCGGCCTGCGCGAGCTGGCTCTCCAGCGTGAGCTGGCGCTTCATCAGGCCATCGAGTCGCGCCGCTTCAGGCGAGGCGGCGCTGAGCGGCTTGCCCTTCGTCTCGCCGGGCGTGGGCGGCGTTGTCTGCTCCTCCGCGCCGAGATTCACACGCAGGATCTGCTCCAGCGCGGACTGGCGCTGCTGGATGTCGCGGGCCACCTCGTCGACCGAATTGCTATAGGCCCGCACCTTCGCTTCGCGCGAGCGGATCTCGGCGCGGTCCTGCGCCACGTTCGAGCGCTCCAGCATGATGCGGGCCTGGCTCCACAGCACGGCGAGCGTGCCGACCGCCCATAGCAGCGCCACCGCGAAGGCGACCGCCGCCAGCGTCAGCTGAAAGCGCGTGGAAATTCGAAGGAACCGCACTTGCCCGCCGGTGCGCAGGAAAATCTCCCGCTCCGGCGCGAGCGACAATAGATATGCGATCGCCCCTCCGGCTCTGGTCTTGTCTGCTGCCACCCGATTGCTCTGTTCTATATCATTTCGTCTGAGGCGCCGGAGCTAACAGAGCCGCTCCCCCCAGGCGAATCATGGCCCCGAAAGGGGCGACGAGTCGAAATGCGGCCGCGATGAATCGAATGTGTCATAGCGCACATAAGGGGATGTTCCGCGTTGGTTCCCGAGTTCGGAAGCGGAGTCCGGCGCGACTCCGAGTCGCGGGAAAGCGGGTTTCTGCGCACTTTGCCGCCTTGGGAGCTGCCCGGTCCCTCCGACTTCTGATCCTGCAGACAAAACCGAGAGGAGCGTTGCCACGGTTCGATTGCCCCGTTATAGGCCGTGTCTCGCCGCATCGGGCCGCCACTGCCCTGCGGTTATGCGCGGAGACGTGGGTGAGTGGCTGAAACCAGCGGTTTGCTAAACCGTCGTAGCCTTAAGGGGCTACCGAGGGTTCGAATCCCTCCGTCTCCGCCAACATTTCCTTGCCTTGCCGCGAATGTCTGCCCCTCCCCGGGGGGCCTCTCATTCGCGCTCTTCGTCGTCGAAACGATATTCCGCCTGTCGAAACCGGTGCATTGACTTGGCTGCGGCGGGGTGCGAGCACCGGGGCGTGGTTCATGCCCGGAGCGCGTGGGAAACGGCTCGTCGAGGCCGGACATCGCGGTGAGGGGAAAGGGGTCATGGAGACGCTCAGCACGGCGGGCTTGCCTGCGGCCGGACGGACGGCGGCATGGAACGCGCTCTATGCCTCCCGCATGAGCCGCGTCGGCTTCATGCCGCGCGACCAGAGCCATTTCGACGCGGAACTGCGCATCGGCCAACTCGGTCCGGTCAAGCTCGCCAGATTGTCGGTCGACAGTTGCAGCATCGAGCGTTCGCCGGGGCACATCGTCCATCCCTCGCCGCGCCTCTATTCCTTCATGCTGCAGACGCAGGGCCAGTCGACCTTCCATCATTGCGGCAACGAGGCGCATCTGAGCGAAGGCGACTTCGTGCTCTGCGATACCGGCCAGCCGCATTACTGGTCCGCGCGCGATCCCTCGACGATCATCATGGTCCGGGTCGAGCCGGCGTTGCTGCGCGAATATCTGCCCACGCCCGAGCTGTTCTGCGGCCAGCGGCTGGGGCATGCGGTGGGCCTGACCGATACCGTGGCGGCGATGGTCCGCTCGCTCGCCCAGCGTGTCGAAACAGGGATCGACGCGCCTTATGAGGAGCAGGTCGCGCGGCATCTGCTCAAGATGCTCTCGATGAACTATGCCATGGGTTTCGGCGACGGGAGCGCGGCAGGCGCGCTGCGGCTCCGGCACAACGACATCGTGCGCCATGTGGAGGATCATCTGCGCGATCCGCAGCTGACGCCGGCCTCGGTGGCCGAGGCGCTGCGCCTCAGTCCGCGCTATCTGCGCACCATCTTCTCCATCTCGGGTGAGCGGCTCTCGGCCTATATCCTGCGCCGGCGACTGGAGGAATGCGCCCGCCAGCTCGGCAATCCCGGCTGGAATGCGCATACGCTGGCCGAAATCGCCTTCTCATGGGGCTTCAACAGCCCAGCCTATTTCACGCGCTGCTTCCGCGATCGCTTCGGCGTCGCGCCGGGGGATTATCGTCGCCCGGCGCTGCAGGACCGCGCGGAGGACTGAGCAATCGGGGGCGCGGCAAGAGCGGCATGTGCGAGGTGGTTGCCATGGCGCCATCCACCGGCATCGGCACCGCAGTCGCCTTCGGGTGCATCGGCAATGTGCTGAGCCTGCTCGCTGCCAGCCCGCTGCTGGAGATGAAGGTGAGCCCGACGCTGGTGTTCGTGGCGATGGCCGCTCCGCTGCTCGTCTCGCTGCTGTCGCTGGCGGCCTTCCACGCGGCATCGAAGGAGACGGCGGCGGAATAGCGGTTAAGATAGGGGCGGGCTCACTTCGCCGCCCGGCTGGCCTGCGGCCCGTCCGGATCGGGCAGTTTGCATGCTTCGCAGCGCCGCCAACAGACAAGGCCGGGCAAGGCATCGCGCGGCTTCAGGCCCGGAACGGGGCGAAGCCCGGCGAGGATCTCGGGCGAGACGCCTTCCGGCGCGGCGCTGTGATGGCACATGAGGCAATTGCGCCGGTAGCGCGCCGGCGTGAGGCCGCTATGATCTTCCTGCGCCAGCGCGCCGCCTGGCAGCAGGGCGAGAACAAGAAGGATTGCCGGTTTCAGCAGGCTGCGCATCGCGCGACCTTACACGAAGCGGGACGGTCGTCCAATATTGGCTGAGCCTGACCTGGGCTTACGGCGCCAGCGGATTTTCGGCGAGGCGAGGCAATCGAGGCTCCCCAGAGGTCAACATTCATTGCCGCGCCGAGCAAACCGGCATTTCGGCCTGCGCCTAGCTTGGAGCGAAGCCATGCTTCACGCTGGACGAGGGGAGGACGATGCCGTGGCCGATCAGGATGTGCTGAAACTCAATGCCGAACTTTCGCTGCTGCTCGCCGAGTATTGGCATGAGGTGGACAGCAACATGGGCCGCGAC
Organism: Sphingomonadales bacterium; assembly: GCA_017304105.1. Taxonomy (GTDB): domain Bacteria; phylum Pseudomonadota; class Alphaproteobacteria; order Sphingomonadales; family Sphingomonadaceae; genus Sphingobium. The sequence continues at coordinate 934 of JAFKLU010000447.1, read as the reverse complement.
GCGCGGCGATATTATACCGAGGACGCCGAGTTCCACGGGCCCGCCGCCGCCTATATCGGCGCAGGCAAGATCCAGCAGTTCTACGACTGGCGCATTGCCCAGGGGCCGCGCCTCGCCGTGCACAGCTTTACCAATCTGCGCGCATGGTACACCGGGCCGGATGCCTGCGAGGCGACCTATTACATGATGATCTACGCGGCCAACGGCGAGAAGCCGCTGCCCACGCATCCGCCGATCACCATTTCGCTGCTCACCGAGCGCTTCAGGCGCGGCTCCACCGGCGCGTGGCTGTGCAGCTATCGCCAGTTCGTCACGCGGTTCGAGGGCGGGACGCCAGCCACCAATCCCAATCTCGACGACGTGCCGGCGCAGTGAGGATCGCGTTCCGGATGGATAGCGGCGCGGTGCCTGTTTTTCAGCCCCGTTCCCTGAGAGGTGTCGGCGCCCCGAATCGGGTCTGGCCTGGCCTTTTCGTAGCGGAAGAGGTGACAGGGCGCGATTCTTTGTCCATGGACGATCGATCATGATCGCTGCCTCCGTCATCGACTATCGCGAGCTGGCGCGGCTCCGCCTGCCGCACTTCCTGTTCGAATATGTCGACGGGGGTTCCTATGCGCAGGTGACTTTGCGGCGGAACGTCGCCGATCTGGAGAATGTCGAGCTGCGCCAGCGCGTGCTCTCGGCCGTCGATCAGGTCGATCTCACCACGCGCCTGTTCGGGCAGGATCTGGCAATGCCCGTCGCGCTCGCGCCCATTGGCCTGGGCGGCCTCACCGCCCGGCGCGGGGAACGTCAGGCGGTGCGCGCGGCGGAAGGGGCGGGCATTCCCTTCACGCTCTCGACCGTCTCGGCCTGCACGCTGGAGGAAGTGGCGGATGCGGCGAGCAGGCCCTTCTGGTTCCAGCTCTACATGATCCGCGACCGCGCCTTCATG
>JAFKLU010000446.1 GCA_017304105.1 Sphingomonadales bacterium | reverse complement strand
ACTGACGCAGAGACCGGGTTGTGGACATGTGGGGGCATGGCCGCCTCCCATTCCGTTGTTGGGGGCGAAATGAGTTCTGAAGATACTTTGACCCGTGCCGAGATCGCGGAAAGACTGAACCGTCAGATCGGCCTGTCCCGTGCTGAATCCGCACAGATTGTCGAGCAGGTGCTGGACCTTGTGAGCGAGGCGCTCGAACAGGGTGAGAACGTCAAGATTTCTGGCTTTGGTACATTCGTGCTGCGCGACAAGAATGAGCGCGTGGGCCGAAATCCCAAGACCGGGATCGAGGTTCCCATCACGCCGCGTCGCGTGCTCACATTCCGGCCCAGCCAGTCGCTGCGCGATCGCGTCGCCGGAGTCTGAACCGGACTCGGATTGACCCGTACGGCGTGATCGTTGCAATATGGGTCATGTCCAAGGACGATGGTGCGTTCCTCACGATAGGCGAGCTTGCCCAGCAATTGGGTGTCGCTCAGCATATCCTCCGTTACTGGGAAACGCGCTTCCCACAGCTCCGGCCGCTTCAGCGGTCCGGTAACCGCCGCTATTATCGCCCGCGCGATGTCGAAGTCGCGCAGCGGATAAACCGTCTGCTCAATGAGCAGGGGTTCACTGTGCGCGGCGCCCAGCGCGTGCTCGCGGGCAAGCAGGAGGCAGCGGAAACGGAGCCTGAAGAGGCAATCGAAGCGGCTCAGCCGGTTCCGGCGGCGTCCCCGGCGTCCGTCGCCCAGGCTGAACTGGCGCTTGGCGATGCGGCTGGATCAGCGCGGCCGGCGGCTGGTCCGGAGATGCTCGGCACTGCGGACCTCGGCATCCTTATCGCGCGGCTCACCGTCATCCGCAACAATCTGCGCGAGGCAATCGAGGCGGAGTGAGGGCGCCCCCCCCTGCGCCGCTCGCTTCAGACCGACTCGGGACCTAATGCCGGATCGAGATCGCGCGGCCGCACGAAGGCGCGCAGTTTCGCCTTGCCGGCCGAATGTTCGCCGAGGCAGGACCAGTTCGCCACATCGAAGTCCAGTATCGCGAGTGCCGCCGTGGGAAACTTCACCTCCACCGAGTCGCGCAGCGCAGAGCGGTTCTCCTCCGGCACGGCTGCCAGAATGAACTCCTCAAGCCCCGGACTGTGGCCGACCAGAAGCACGGTCGACGCGCTCTCATCGGTCTCTGAAAGTATCTCGGCGAGGGTCGCGCCGGCCGCGAGATAGACGCGCCGGTCGAATGTAGGCTCGGGCCCGTCCCCATAGGCCTCGCGAAACTGCTTCAGCGTCTCCACCACGCGCACGGCCGGCGAGGCGATGATGGCATCGAAACGGAGCGGCTTGCGCGCGGCCCAGCGGCCCATCACCCCGGCCGCGCGATAGCCGCGGTCGTTCAGGCCACGGTCGAAGTCGCGCAGGGCCGCGTCGCTCCAATCCGATTTCGCGTGGCGCAGGACGATGACCGTTTTCATTCCAGTGACTGAACCCCACCCGAAGACTCGGGAGCCTCCTGCCCCAAATTCACGCGGGAACCAAGCCGGGAGCGCACCCGCTCGGTCGCCTCGTCCAGCGGCAGGCGCAAAATCGGGACATCGGGCGGGAAGGCGGAGAGCAGCCGACTCGGCATGGCGGAGGACAGGATGACGAACTGCCCCGCATCGTCGGCTCGGCGGATGAGCCGCCCGAAAGCCTGCGCGAGCCGCGCTCGCACCGCGCGGTCGTCATAGGCGGTCGGGCTCTCGCTCGCCCGGCGCCGCGCGGCATTCAGCACCGATGGCTTAGTCCAGGGCACGCCCTCCATCACCACCAGCCGTAGCGATTCGCCCGGCACGTCGATGCCGTCGCGCAGCGCGTCCGTGCCGAGCAGCGAGGCGCGCGGATCGTCGCGGAACATGTCGATGAGCGTCGCCGGGTCGAGCGGGTCGACATGCTGCGCGTAGAGCGGCAGGCCCGCCCGGGCGAGCCGGTCCGCGATCCGCGCCTGCACCGAGCGCAGCCGCCGGATCGCGGTGAACAGGCCGAGCGTGCCGCCGCCCGCAGCCTCGATCAGCCGCGCATAGGCGCCAGCAAGCGCGGGCAGGTCACCGCGCTTGAGGTCGGTGACGATCAGCACCTCGCTCTGATTGGCATAGTCGAACGGGCTGGCGACATCGAACCAGCGCGGCGGCATGGGCAGATGCGTCGCGCCGGACCGCTGCGCTGCCGTTTGCGTGTCGCCCCCGGCGCGCAGCGTGGCGGAGGTCACCAGCACGCCATGCGCGGGCCGCAGCACCACCTCGGCGAGCGGCCGCGTCGGGTCCAGCCAGTGGCGGTGCAGGCCGATGTCGAACTCGCGCCCCTCGGCCCGCTCGACCGCCAGCCAGTCCACGAAATCTGGGTCCGGCGTGCCGCCGACGCGCAGCAGCAGCGCGATCCAGCTCATCAGCAGGTCGCAGCGCCAGCCCAGCGCCGAGATCGCCCCGTCGATGCGTGCGCGGGCGGGGGCGTCCAGCCAGTCCGGCGCCTGCTCGATCACCGCGACCAGCCGCTTGGTGAGTCGCTGCAAGGGGCTGAGCAGCGCTTCCAGCGCCGCTGCGCCGGCCGTGGCGGCATCAATCAGGTCGCCGTCCACTTCGGCCAGGTCGACTTCCAGCCCATAGCCGGGGTCGGCATCCTTGCCGTCGCGCTCGGCGCGGGCATAGACGGTGGCGCGCACGACTGAGAGCAGTTCCTCGATTGCGCCGTTCGGGCCGTGCTCGACCACGCGGCGCAGCCAGTCGTCGCCGGGCAGCGCCCGCGCGGCCTCGCGCGCGTCGTCGATCGCCTCGGCGCCGTCGGCATCGTAGCTCGCCACATCGGAGAGTCGTGCCGCGAGACCGCGCCGTCGCCCGCGCTTCTCCGTCTCGGGCCCCATGATCCAGCGCCGCAGCTCGATCGCCTCGCGCCCCGTCAGCGCCGCGCCGAAGGTCGAGTCGGCCGCATCGAAGAGATGATGCCCCTCGTCGAACACGATCCGCGTAGGCTGGCCTTGCGTTTCCCGGCCGCGCGCCGCGTTGATCATCACCAGAGCATGATTGGCGATGACGATGTCGGCATCCTGGCTGGCGCGCGTCGCCCGCTCGATGAAGCAGGTGCGGAAATGCGGGCAGCCGGCATAGATGCACTCGCCGCGCCGATCGGTGAGCGCGGTCGCCCCCGCCCGGCGGAAGAGGGCAGGGAGCCAGCCCGGCAAGTCGCCGCCCACCATGTCCCCATCGCGCGTATAGGCCGCCCAGCGCGCCACGAACTGCGCAAGAATCGCCGCCCGGCCGGAGAAGCCGCCTTGCAGCGCATCCTCCAGATTGAGCAGGCAAAGATAATTCTCCCGGCCCTTGCGGATGACCACATGTTTCCGGAAGGCCGCATCGCTCGGGTAATGCCGCCGCGTCTCCCGATCCAGCTGCCGTTGCAGCGCCTTGGTATAGGTGGAGATCCACACCGTTCCGCCGGATTGCTCGGCCCAGAGCGTCGCGGGCGCCAGATAGCCAAGGGTCTTGCCGATCCCCGTGCCCGCCTCGGCGAGCAGCATGTTCGGCATCTCCTTGCCCGGCCGGGGATCGAACGCCACCGATGCCGCGCGCGCGAAATCCCGCTGCCCCACGCGAGCCTCTGCGCCCCGCCCGGTGAGCGCGCCGAGCCTGCCCAGTATCTCGTTCTCGTCCAGCACGACCGGCCGAGGCTGTGGCCGGGGTGGCTGCTCCTCCCATTGCGGCAGGCGGCTGAACAGCCAGCGTTCGGCCTCCCTCGGCTGGGCGATGCGATTGCGCAGCAGCGGCACCCAGGCCCAGCGCAGGCGCTCCATCTGCTTGAGGCTGGTCCAGGCGCCTTCACGCTCGGCCCAGTCCTCCCGCTCCGCCCAGTCGAGCATTTCGCGTGCGAGCGCCGGGATGATCCTGACGGCTTCCGCATCGCTGTCCGGCGCCTTCATGCCCATGGCGCGGGCAAGTCCCGCCACCGTGGGGATCACGAACTGCGCGGGAAACAGGAAGGCGAAGAGTTCAAGCAGGTCGAGTCCCGACAGGTCCGGGTGACTCAGCCGCGATCCGAGCAGCGGCGCATTGACGAGCAGAAGCGGCGTATCTGTCGCGCGCGCCAGCGCCTGGCCACGATGCCGGCATGGCTGGCATGCAGCGCGGGGGGGAGGGAGAAGGACACCGCCATCCCATAGCGCCCTGCATCGCGCAGGGGAACGGTTCGTGAACGGAATGTGGGACGAGGCGAGGACGAACTTCCCGACTTTTGGAATAAATTACGTCAATTCAGCCGCCGTCCAAAGAGGCGAGCCGCGCGCTGTGCCGAAACGTAGGCCGCATCGCTCTCATTCAGTCCGGCGGGGAAGCGCATCATCCGCGCCACCGTCAGGCGCTCGTATAGAGGGCCGTCGACCAAGGGGAACAGGAAGCTGCAGCCCATGCGGTCGACCTCCGACCAGCGGCACTGCGCGAACAGGATCTGGCCGAAATAATCGATCTGGAAGCGCGCGCCGGGTTCCAGCGAGCAGCCCTTGATGAGCGCGCCATCTTGGGAGAGGTCGGCAATCGCGGCTTCTTGGCTATCAAGCACCGACGTGACCGTCACCGGAATGTCGACGGCAAGCCGGCCATAGTGGTTCAGCGTGTCCATGATGTCCCCATATTGTCTCTCGCGTCTTCTGCGGGATTGCTGGTAAATATTCCTGTAACCGTGGCTGAGGTCCGGTCGGGGGCGGGACATTTTTTTGGGTTGTTCACGTTCGGAAGGAACCGCTAGAGCGCGCGCCATGACTACCGAGACATCGCCCGATCTTCGCGCAGCAGCCCTGGCCTCCAAGGCCTGGCCCTATGAGGAAGCGCGCAAGCTTCTGAAGCGTTATCCGCAGGGCAAGCCCCGCGGCGCGCCCGTGCTGTTCGAGACGGGCTATGGACCCTCGGGCCTTCCCCACATCGGCACGTTCAATGAAGTGCAGCGCACGACCATGGTTCGCCATGCCTATGAGGAGATGACCGGCGCGCCGACGCGGCTGATCGCGTTCAGCGACGATATGGACGGCCTGCGCAAGGTGCCCGAGAATGTGCCGAACCAGGGCCTACTGGCCGCCCATATCGGTCATCCGCTGACCAAGGTGCCCGATCCGTTCGGCAAATATGAGAGCTTCGCGCATCACAATAACGCGATGCTGCGCCAGTTCCTGGACCGCTACGGCTTTGACTATGAGTTCATCTCGTCCACCGACATGTATCGCGGCGGCCATTTCGACGAGGCGCTGAAGAACGTCCTTCGCCATTATCAGGCGATCATGGACATCATGTTGCCGACGCTGCGCAAGGAGCGGCAGGCGACCTATTCGCCGGTGCTTCCGATCAGCCCCACGACGGGCATCGTGCTGCAGGTTCCCGTCGAGGTGGTCGATGCGGACGCGGGCATCGTGCGCTTTGAGGATATGGGCGAGACGATCGAGCAGTCGATCCTGTCCGGCGGGGCCAAGCTGCAGTGGAAGGTCGACTGGGCGATGCGCTGGGTCGCGCTCGGCGTCGACTATGAAATGGCCGGCAAGGATCTGATCGACAGCGTCACGCAATCCTCAAAGATTGCCCGCGCGCTCGGTGCGCGGCCGCCGGAAGGCTTCAACTACGAGATGTTCCTCGACGAGAAGGGCGAGAAGATCTCCAAGTCCAAGGGCAATGGCCTCTCCATCGAGCAGTGGCTGACTTACGGCACCGAGGAGAGCCTGGCGTTTTACATCTACCGCGAGCCCAAGGCCGCGAAGTCGCTGCACATCGGCGTTATTCCGCGGGCGGTGGATGATTACGAGCAGTTCCGCGCCAGCTATGCGACGCAGGCTGTCGACAAGCAGCTCGGCAATCCGGTGCACCATGTTCACGGCGGCAAGGTGCCGCAGGATTCGCTTCCGGTGACGTTCGGGCTGCTGCTCAATCTCGTCGGCGTGATGGGCGCGGATGCGACCGAGGCGCAGGTCTGGGCTTATCTGCGCAACTATGCGCCGGACGTGAGCGAGCAGGATCATCCCCGCCTCGCCGGGCTGGTGCGCAACGCGCTCGCCTTCAACCGTGATTTCATCGCGCCTACGCTCAAGCGCCGCGCCCCGAGCGAGAACGAGGCGATGGCCCTGCGCGAGCTGGACAGCCAGCTCGCCGCGCTCGCGCCCGATGCGACGGCCGAGGAAATCCAGAACATCGTCTACGAGATCGGCAAGGATCCGCATTACGGCTTCGAGCAACTGCGCGACTGGTTCAAGGCGCTCTACGAAACCCTGCTCGGCGCCGAGCAGGGGCCGCGCATGGGCAGCTTCATCGCGCTTTACGGGATCGAGAACAGCCGCAGGCTGATCGCGCAGGCATTGGGCTAAGCGGGGAGGGCGGCCCTCGGCGACCGGAGCTTCAAGCGTCGCGGCGAAGGCTTCCCTCCCCTTGTCCCCGCCTTGCCTAAGGGCGGGGACAATCCTTTATTCGATCGCAGGCCGATGATGCGGCCGGAGCTGCGCCGCCTGAATCGCCGCAGCCGCGGTGACGGCTTCCAGGAAAATCAGCCTGCTCACCTCGGCGGGCAGCATGTCGCGTAGCAACTGCACGGCGGCGTCCTCATCACCCTGAGCGGCCGCCATCGCGATATCGCCGAGCAGCGCCTCATCGGGGCTGAGTGCCATGCAGCAGGGGCGATGGATGAGGAAATTGTCGGGCCAGCTCTCCTGAATCGCGCGGACCAGCCGCGCCATCCGCCGCGCCGCCGCCATGGAGCGTAGCCGCACGGCGAGATCGGGCAACGGATCGCGGCCGGCCTGCCCAAAGAGGATGCACAGCCGCGTTCCCATGATCATGTGCATCGCCGTCAGCGGATAAGCGCGCAGATCCCTGAAGCGGAACAGGGTGGAGAGGTCTTGTGCCATCGAGTCATCCCGAAATCTGATGCGACTCCGTATATGCTATTGCGAACGACTTGCAATAATGGAATGACGCGTTTCAACCTAACTTTTGCTCTCCCCATGCGAGAACTGTGGCATATGCAACCAGCAGCCCCCGCCGCCGTCATTCCCGCGAGGCGGGAATGACGGCGGCGGACGGGAGCTTCACGCCGTCTTCTTGGCGGCGATCCAGTCGTCGATCTTCTTCTCCAGCACGCTCATCGGCAGGGCGCCGGTCATCAGCACTTGCGCATGGAAGTCGCGCACGTCGAACTTCGCGCCGAGTTCGTCCTGCGCCTTCTTCTTCAGCCGCTGGATGGTGAGCGCGCCGATCTTGTAGGCGAGGGCCTGGCTCGGGATCGCGATGTAGCGCTCCACCTCGGCGGTGGCGTCGGTCTTCCCCATGGAGGAATTGTCGAGCATATACTGGATGGCCTGATCGCGGGTCCAGCCTTTGGCATGGATGCCGCTGTCGACGACCAGCCGCATGGCGCGCAGCATCTCGTCGTCGAGCGTGCCGAGGCGCTGATAGGGGTCGTCGTAGAAGCCAAAGTCGTAGCCCAGCGTCTCGGCATAGAGCGCCCAGCCTTCGACATAAGCGGTGTTGCCGCCGAACCGCATGAAGGCCGGCAGCGTCTCATTCTCCTGCGCGAGGCTGATCTGGAAGTGATGCCCCGGCGCGCCTTCGTGCAGATAGAGCGTGGTGATGCCGGGGATGCTCCGCGAGGGCAGGTCATAGGCGTTGAAATAGAAGACGCCGGGGCGCGACCCGTCGGGCGTGCCGCTCTCGTAGGAGCCGCCCGCCTCATATTTCTCGCGGAATTCCGGATATGGCCGGATTTCAAGCGGGGTCTTCGGGAGCGTCGAGAAATAGGCGCCGACCTTCGCGTCCACCGCCTTGCCGACCTTGTAGAATTCCTGCGTCATCCACTCGCGCGATTTGGGGTGGAATTGCGGGTCGTCCCGGATGTGGGTGAAGAACGCGCCGAGCGTGCCCTTGAAGCCGACCTGCGTCTTGATCTGTTCCATCCCCTGGCGGATGCGCGCCACTTCGGAAAGGCCGAGATCGTGCACCTGGTCGGCGGTGAGCGGCAGCGTCGTCGTGCTCTTGATGAGTTCGGCGTAGAGCAGGTCGCCGCCCTTCATCGATCCCAGACCCACCGTGTCGCGGCTTCTGGGAAGATATTCCTTCTTCAGGAAGTCGCGCAGGCGCCGCTGGGCTGGATTGATGCGCGTCACGATCATGTCGCGATAGGCCTTGGTGAGACGCGTCCTGTCCGCGGCCGGCATGTCCTTGGGGAAGTTCAGCACGGGCTGATAGAAAGGCGACTCTTCCACCTTCTGCGCGAGCAGCGTGTCGAGTTGCGCGATCATGTTCGCGATGGTCAGCCTGGTTTCGACGACGCCTGAGCTCAGGCCCTCGCGAAAGCGACCAATCGCGGCATCCAGATAAGCCACATAGCCGGCGTGGCGCTTGAGATTATTGTCATAGTCCATCACCGTGTTGAACGGCGCGGCGCCCTTGCCCGAGGCGAAGGTCGGGTAGAAGGTCTGGAAACCGCTGAAATGGTTCATCGGACGCACGGCGGTGAGCGCCAGAATCTCCGGGCGCAGGCCGTCCAGCGCTGTCCTGGTCTGCCATTCGAACACGTCGTAGGCGATCTTGTTCTGCGCATCGAGCTTGTTGCGGTCGATGGCATGCAGTGCGGCGAGGTCGCTCTCGCCAGCCTTGCGCTCGGCATCGAAATAGGCCTGCGAGACATAATCGCCGAACTGATCGGCATAGCGCAGGTCGCCGCGGAACAGGGCGTTGAGCGGATTGCGCTTGAGCGTGGCTTCGTCGGATGCGGCGAACAGCGCGAAGAGCTTCTGGTCCTCGGTCTGCGCTGCAACGGCGGCGGGCGCAGGCTGGGCGAGCGCGGGCGGCGCGAAGGCGGTTGCGGCAAGCAGGAGGGCGATGGGATGGAGCGGGCGCCGGAGGCGGGGCATTGACGGTCCTTTCAGAGCGGGGCGATCGTTTTCGATCTCATGCCCCTGCCTAACCGGCCCGCAATTTTCTTTCAAAGGTTATAAGGCTGGCATGGCGCAAGGCCGCCCTATGAAAAGGCCCCTCCGCCGGGGAGCGGAAGGGCCTTTGCCAGCTGTTTGCCGGGCCGCGATCAACGGAAGGCGTTGTAGATCACCTTCACGACCCGGCCGGTGCGGGTGTTGATCAGCAGCGCATCGTCATAATGGCGCACCCAGCGCTGGTTCACGCCCGGCTTGGCCCAGTGAAACCGTCCATGATCGACCACCACATAACGCGAGCCGTAATATGCCGGCTGGATGCGTGCGCCGGCCGTGAAGCGATGATAGCGGAAGTTCGCCTTCCACGGGTGGGCGCGGTTATAGTCGCGGACTTCGCGGGAATAATCCCAGCGCGCATCGCGCAGTTCGCGCTGTTCGTGCCGCAAGTCGCGCCGCGCATCGCGGACATCGTGCCGCTCTTCACGGACTTCACGGCGGGCATCGCGAACGTCGCGCTGTTCTTCGCGCACGTCGTGGCGGTCATGCCGCATGTCGGCCGCCGATTGCGCCATCGCCGTGGACGGCACCAGAGCCAGGACGGCAAGGCTCGCAAGGATCAGTTTCTTCATGGCATGACACTCCTTCATTCGGTGCCGGAGGAGCGGCCCCCGATGGGGGCGGGAGGCCCGCTCGCGTCCGGCAAGGAGCGTTATGGCAAGGCGCCGCTGAATGGCGCGGAAATGGCGCTGTAAGAATGCGCTCATAAGTGTCGCAATTTGTCGGTGGCGGTGCCGTTCAGGGCTTGTTGCGCGGCTCCCAGCGGCGCTCGCGATACCAGCGGGTCACGACATATTTGACGCCCTTGACCACCGGCAGCGCGGCGTGGAGCGTATCGTGATTGGGGCTGCCATCGGCGGCCATGTTGTTCCAGATGAGCACCGTGCCGGGGCGTGGTGGCACGGTGACGCCCAGGCGCGGGAACTGTGTCTCGCCGCCTTCTTCCACCTCGCAGAGATAGGCCATCGCCGTCCAGCAGCGCTGGCCGCCGCTCACCCGCATCGCCGGCCAATAGTGGACGGCGGCAGGGAAATAGTCGCAGTGGAGGCGATATTCCTGGCCGGGATGGTAACGCTGGCCCTGCAGCAGCTCGCCATAGTCCGTCTCGATGCCCACCAGCGCGTCCATGCGCTTGGTGACGGCGATGACGAGCGGGTCATAGATGTCGAGATTGCAGCTGCTGCTCGTGCGATAGCCGGAGTCGGTGCCGGAAAAGAGCTTGGAGGGTTTGCAGCCTGCATCGATGCGAGTGATGAGCTCCGCGCATTCCCGCGGGCTGATGAGGCCATGGCGCAGGAACATCTCGGCGCGCTCCGTGGGCACCCTGCTCACCATCGGGTTGCGCGACAGGCGTTGGCGGACGCGCTCGCCGATTTCGGCGCGGGCAACGGACGGCAGTTCGGCATCGTCGAGCCAGGTCTCTCTCATGGGGGCTAACTGCCATCCCATGGCGGGAGGAGCAAGGGGCCTCGCCTGTGCCTGTGTCCCGGCTTCGCGCCTGATGACACGGGGCGGGGGCCAAGAAAAAGGACCGACCCCTGCCGAAGCGGGGACCGGCCCAGTTCTTTCCTGAAGGCCGATCAGGAAACCGGTGCTCTGGTGAGGCAGGGCCTCACCAGAAGAAGTCGTGGATCACATCGACGACATAGCCGTCGCGGATGTCGACGAGCAGCGCATCGTCATAATAGCGCACCCAGCGCAGCGGGCCGTAAACGGGCGGCAGGCGGTAGCGGTACGGATCGTCGATCCAGTAGCTTGACGAGAACAGCACGTTGCTCAGGAAAATACCGATCGAGAAGCGCCGATAGCCGTAGCTCCAGCCATAAGGCGCCCGATAGGACGGCAGATGGTAGATGGAGCGATACTGGGTGCGATAGCCATGCCAGTCATAGCGGCGGTCGCTGCGCCAGCCATTGTCCCAGCGGCGCCAGTCGGACCAGCGCTCGCGCTCCTGCAGCCGCCGCTGATTGTTCCACTCGCGCTGGCGGTTCCAGTCGTTGCGGTCGTTGCTGTTCCAGCGATTGTCGTTGCGCCAGTTGTTGTCGCGGCCGTTGCCATTCTGCCAGCGATTGCCATCGCGATCCCGGTCCGGAGCCCGATTATCGTTGTCGCGCCGCCAGTTGCGATCGCCGCGATTATCCTCGCCGTGATTCCAGTCCCGGCCACCGCGATTGTCGTTGCCGCGATCCCAGTTGCCCCGGCGACCATTGTCGTCGCCGGCCCAGTTGCGCTGCGTCTCCGGGCCGCGATCGGGGCGGACGGCGGGCTGCGGCGTGGCGGGGGGAGTCGCGACGGGTGGGGTGCGCCGGCCTCCGTCATCGCCGCGGTTCCAGTTGCCGCCGGATCCTGGCGCGTCCAGGCGGGTGGGGCGGCGGTCGGTCCAGTCGCGGCTGGTTTGCGAGGGGCGCACCGGCACGTTCTGCACGGTGGGCGCGGGCGGGCGC
>JAFKLU010000445.1:7392-11483 GCA_017304105.1 Sphingomonadales bacterium | reverse complement strand
CATCCCCCCGGGCCATATCCACACCGGAGAGGTTTTGCGCAACGCGATGCTATAATCTCCGCTCAGCCCTCACCATCCCACTGCTGGCATGTGAATGTCCCAAACCTTTGTCACGCCGCTTCACCCTCTGCTGAACTGCAGCCCGACTGCGCGTCCTGCTTATCCGACCGGCGGCGGCGCGCGACGCCACGATTGACGCGCTGGTTCTGCTTCAGCGCTTCATGGTCAAGAGGGTTCACCAGCGCCTCATAGCGCCCGAACAGATGCTCTACACGGTCACGGTCGCTGGTGAAGGGGGCAGCACGGTAAAGCCGGTCCACGGCAGCATCGAGTGCGGCATGAGCCTTACGCAGATTGGCCGGCATGATGTCGGGATCGTAGAGGTCGGCCAAGCTGGACGTTGGATAGGCAGCGCGGGCGTCGAGAATGGCTTGTGCCAGCGTTTCGATCTTCGCGCGTTGGGCTCTCGTAGCATCGGGCCATGGGAAGGTGTTGTATACAAGGCCGATCGAATAGCGGAAATCACTCTTCAGACGGCCACCGATGTGAGCGAGTCATGCCATATGCGCACGACTGGTCAGGATAGAGAATTCGAACAAGGCTGCATCGATCAGCAAAAATACAAGATCGCTGGGAATAGTCGGCGGATTGAGATAGCCAAGTGGAACATATTCTCTTCGTTCAGAACTCACCTTCGGCACAACCAGGAACGGACTGTCAGGTATGACCGACATGCCAAACTCAGCTGGCGAATTTGCTGCCAACAATGTACTTTTTCGATTGCTTGCTAACCGAAACTCGCGAACTCGCCGAATGCGTTCGACTACGAGTGGCATAGCTTTAATTTCAGATGGCGTTGCGCCGCGCAGGGCCAGGACCCACCGTTCGCCACCATTGATAAAATCGTCAGCAGCCAGATAGGGGCGGAAAAACGGCTCAGCGGCTGGTTCAGCCTGAATAAAATCCCGTTTCGCCAGAGGACTGAATATATAATTTCCGCCATCAATAGGCTGGCTTCCAGTAACTATGCGACGCGCACCATTAATCGGCCTTCCAGCCTCCTTCACGACCAAATGCCTATTCGCCACCCCACGCGCATCGAAAAGATAGGCTGTCAGCGCTGCATGATGGCTTTCAACCGGATCGCCTTTTATATCAGGATAGCTAAAAAGCCGCTTTTCGGGCGGTTCATGGTCGCGGTGCGCAAGCCCGACAATGACCACATGCACGTGTGCCTTGCCCCGTGCCTCGCTCCCCCAACTGAACGTGCGATGGGCAAAGGCGATTTCTAGCCCGTGCCGGTCGAACAGGATGGGCCAGAGCTGCGCCACCTGTTCGCCCTGCGTGATCGAGTTGGTCGACACGAACGCCACACGGATGCGCCGATTGCCTTGCAGATAGTGTCCGGACTTGATGAACCAAGCCGCCACATAGTCCAGCGTGCCGCCGCTCCCGCCCAGCCCCGCGATGCGCCGCACCTGCGACCGCTGAAACTCGCTCTGATACTTGGCCCCGATGAAGGGTGGATTGCCCATGATATAGCTGCACCGCTCAGGCGGGAGCAGATCGGCCCAATCCTCCTCCAGCGCGTCGCCGTGCAGAATATGCGCCGATTCCTTCAATGGTATGCGGGCATAGTTCAGTCGGAACGCCTCGTTGATTTCGTTATTGGCGATATGGTCCATCATCCACATAGCGACTTCGGCTATGCGGGCAGGGAATTCCTCATATTCGATGCCGTAGAACTGATCGACGGTCACGCGGGACAGCAGCGCCGCGTCAATTTGCTGGTCGCCATATTGGGCTTTCAAACATGCAAGTTCCAGCCGCCGGATTTCCCGATAGGCAATGACAAGGAAATTACCGCAGCCGCAGGCCGGATCGAAAAACGTCAGCCGGGTCAGCTTGTCCTGAAACCTAGCCAGCTCCAGCGGGGGCCACGCTAAAATGGCTCCCAGTTTGGCCCCCAAATTCACCGGCTGCAGGCGAACAAACGCGTGCACCGACGAACGGGGGATGGCCAAGATATAGCGGATTTCCAGGCTTTTTGAAGCCGTCAGCGAGCTGTCAGGAACAAGGAAGTGGTGCCCGGGGACGGAGTCGAACCGCCGACACTGCGATTTTCAGTCGCATGCTCTACCAACTGAGCTACCCGGGCACGGGATCTGCGCCGGCTTGCTGCCGGGCGAAGAAGGCGCGCTATAAGCATGAGGGTGGGGGGCTGTCCACCCCGAAGATGCTTAATCATGCGCGATCAGAAAAAAGCCGGCCGCCACCCTCCCCCATCGGGCCAAGAGGCGCGACGGCCATGCACTGCGAGGCGGCGAAAAAGCGTCATCCGGGGCCAAGGTGACGAACATCGCCTCTCCCCAGCACTGTATCGACATTCAGCGCCGGGCGAGCCGAAAATGATGATCTGAGAGCCCCGAAGCGCAGCCCGCTGAGGGCGCCGCCGGAAGAAAGCGCCGCCTGCAAGCTCACTATGCGTTGGCAGCCGTTACAAGCTACGGATTGCGCCGCAGCACCTCGCCGCAGCGCTTGCCTGCATTCTTGCCGATCAGGTGCCCGGCCAGCGCGCCCGCGCCGGCGCCGAGCAGCGTCTCGCCCACATTGCCGCCGGCGACCACGCCCACGCCCGCGCCGCCGGCCGCGCCGATGATCGCGCCCTTCTTGCCGCCCTTCTTGCGCTCGACAAGGCAGTAGCGCACTTCCTCGCGATCGCCCGGCGCCGCACGGGCCACGCGCGCGCGGTCCTTCGGGCCGAGCTTCGTCTCGGCGAGCGCCGGCTGCGCGACCAGGACGGCCATGGCCAGGCCCAGAAACAGTTTTGCGGTAGTCATCGACCCATCTTTCTTCGGTTCGTCGTTCGTGTCAGCCGGGCAGAGCCCCGCATACGTGCGATTCTACGCAGAGCGGGCGCGAAAGTTCCATCCCCGCGCGATAAAGCGGGCTCAGCCTTCGCCGCGCTCCTTGCTGTCCTCTTCCTCCGGCGCGACGGGCACGCGATAGCTCTCGTCGGCCCAGTTGAGGAGGTCGCGGTCGCGGCAGACGCGCGAGCAGAAGGGGCGGAACTCGTGCACCGTCGGCTTGCGGCAGATCGGGCACTTGCCTTTAATGGACATGATGGCCTCCAATCGGGAGCTGGTCGCTGCCCACGATCTCCACCGCCCCGCCGCGCCGCCGCTCCAGCAGTTTGAGCCAGTCGGGATGCGCCTTGAGATCACGCGCGACGGCACTGGCCACAGTCAGAACGATTCCGCCCGCGCCCGGATGCCGCTCCGCCGCGCGCAGCGCCGCCACGGCGGCGGCGCGCACCGGATCGGCGCGCAGCAGCTCGATCAGCGAGGGCCGCTCGCGCTTGCGGATAATCTGCACGAAGCCGAAGCCGTTGACCGCCGTGCGCTCGAACGGCTGCGGGAGATATTTGTCGATCTGCGCCGCCGCGACGAGCCGCTCGTCCTTGTTGTTCATGGTCGGCAGGTCGATGCCGATCGAGCCGGCGATCCCCATGCGCCGGATCGCTTGCGCGGCGAGCTTCGCGCCCTTGGGGCCGAGCTGGGCGGGCGGCAGGCTGCCGTCCACGTCGATGAGCGTCATGGCCGGCGTGGGGAAGATGCGCAGCGCCGCGTCCTCCGCGCCCACCTCGCCGGTCATCGCCTCGGCGAGCAGTTCGCTCCAGCCCGCTTCCTCCAGCCGGTCCTCCGCATGCGCCGGGCAGGGGACGACAGGCACGCCCGTCTCCGCAAGGCGCTGATAGAGGCTCGGCCCCGGCCCCGCCTGCGTTCCGGGTGCCGCGATGCGCCCCTTGGCGAGCTTCTCGCGCGCCTCGTCCAGCCCCGGCTCGCCGATCGCCTCGCGCAATATCTCCACGCGCACCGTGCCGCCCTCGGCCACCTTGGGCGGGATGGGCTCGATCAGCACCAGCTCGCCGCTGTCCAGCCGCGCAATGCCGCGCTTGCGCACGATCAGCGTCTTGATGAGCCGCCCGCCATGCACGCCGCCCGCACGCGCGCGCCTGTCGTCGCGCTCGATCTGCGCCTCGATGATGCGGCCGCTCTGGACCAGCGCGGCGCGCGCCTCGCCGATCCCTT
>JAFKLU010000445.1:0-7310 GCA_017304105.1 Sphingomonadales bacterium | reverse complement strand
CGGCGAGGCGCCAGCGCGACTTGCCGCTCGCGTCGATCACGCAGATCGCAGAGAGCACATGGTGGCGCCGGCCCGAGAGGCGGTGCAGCAGCGCGCGCTGAATGTCCGGCGTCTCGGCCGGAGGCAGGATCGTGCGACCGCACGCGACCGTCGTGTCGCCCGCGATCACCACTTCGCCCTCGCCGCGCTCGACCGCCGCCGCCTTCTCCTGAGCGAGGCGCAAGGCGTAGAAGCGCGGAATCTCCCCCTTGCGCGGACTTTCATCAATATGGGGGCCCACGATGCGATCGGGGACGATGCCGATGCGGGCGAGCAGGTCGCGCCGACGCGGCGAGGTGGAGGCCAGAACGAGCTTGGGCGTCATTGCGCGGCCCTAGGGCGTGCGCTCATGCTCCGCAATGGGCGTGAGGGTACGGATTTGGGGAAAGGCGCGGGAGCGATGCGCTGCCATCCATCGCTGCCGGGCAGGCGCGAGGCCGCGCGCCGGAAGCCGCCAGCCGCGCGGCGGCTGCGTTCAGCGATCATGATCGTTGCGGAACATGAAGACGCCCCGCCACGCTGGCGGAGCGGCGAGGAGGCCGGGCTTATTGCGGGCCGGGGCCGCCACGGCCGGGCATGTAACGATAGGTGATGCGCCCCTTGGTCAGATCGTAGGGCGTCAGTTCCACGAGCACTTCGTCGCCAACCAGCACGCGGATGCGGTTCTTGCGCATCTTGCCGGCGGTGTGCCCGAGAATCTCGTGGTCGTTTTCGAGTCGGACACGGAACATTGCGTTGGGGAGCAGTTCCACCACCTGCCCGCGCATTTCGAGTAGTTCTTCCTTGGCCATAATCATCCTGGTTCGCGAATGGGCGCCCCATAGCGGCAAAAGCGTCCTTTGGAAAGTCAAGAGCCGCCGAGCCGGTCAGCGGGGCAGCGCGTCGATCGCATTCCCGATCGTCGCGAAGGCATTCCGGATCTCGGAGGCGCTCGCGCAGTAAGGCGGCATGAGATAGATGGTGTTTCCAAGCGGCCGCAGCAAGAGGCCCGCATCAAGCGCATGGGCGCGCAGGTGCGGCGCGGCATCGGAGAGATAGCCCGCGTCCGCTACCTTGAGGTCGATCGCGCCGATCCCGCCGATCCGGCGCGCGCCGTGCAGGCGCGGATGCACCGCGAGATCCGCAAGGCCCGCGTCCAGCGCTGCGCCCAGCGCCGCCACGCGGCCGAGCACGTCCTCCTCGCGCCAGATGGCGATATTGGCATTGGCCGCCGCGCAGCAGATCGGGTTGGCGGTGAAGCTCGAGGAATGGAAGAACATGCGCGCGCGCTCGTCGCTGCGGTGGCTCTCGAAGATGGCGGCGCTCGCCATCGTCGCGGCCAGCGGCACCGCGCCGCCGGTCAGCCCTTTGGCCAGGCAGAGCAGATCCGGCACCACGCCCGCCTGCTCGCAGGCCAGCAGCGTGCCGGTCCGACCCCAGCCGGTCATCACCTCATCGGCAATGAACAGCACGTCATGCTGCGCACAAATCTCGCGCATCGCCCGCAGCACGGCGGCGGGATAGACCAACATGCCGCCCGCCCCCAGCACCAGCGGCTCCACGATGAAGGCGGCGGGCTTTTCCGGCGCGGCGCACAGCGCCTCCAGCGCGTCGAGCGTGGTCTGCGCCGCACCTTCGGCCGGGAAGGGCACCGTCTCCACGTCGAACAGCAACGGCTCATAGGCCCGGTTAAACACGCCCCGCTCGCCCACGGACATCGTGCCGATCGTGTCGCCATGATAGCTGTGCGCCAGCACCAGCAGGCGGTGCCGCCGCTCGCCGCGATTGTGCCAATGGCCCAGCGCCATTTTGAGCGCCACCTCCACCGCCGTCGAGCCGCTGTCGGAGAAGAAGACATGCGGCAGGCCCATGAGATCGACGAGCGAGCGGGCCAGCGTCTCCGCCTGCGGATGCGTGTAGCCCGCGAAGATCATCTGATCGAGCCGCCCGGCCTGCGCGGCGATGGCGGCGGCAATGCGCGGCTCGCAATGGCCGTGCGTGGTCACCCACCAGCTCGATATGCCGTCGAGCAGCCTGCGGCCGTCCGCGCAGTCCAGCCAGGCGCCGGCGGCGGAGATCACCTGCGGGATCGGCTCGCCAAGGCCATGCTGCGTGAAAGGATGCCAGACAGGCGAGCTCATGCGGCCATCGCCTCCCTGATCGCGGCGAGGTCGATCCCCGCCATGGCCTGCGCCAGCGCCCCGGCATCCAGCGGATCGAGCAGCGGCAGCCGCCCGAGGTTGCGCACGCCGGACAGCGCGGGCACCACCGCATCATTGTCGCCATGCGCCGCGCCGACAAACAGCAGCCCCGCAATCGCGATGCCCCGCGCCCGCAGCGCCTCGATGCTGAGCAGGCTGTGATTGATCGTGCCAAGCTCCGTCCGCGCGACGAGCAGCACCGGCGCACCCCAATGCGCGAACTGGTCGATCATCAGCCAGGGCGGGTCGCGCCGGATCGGCACCATGAGGCCGCCCGCGCCTTCCACCACCAGCGGTCGCTCGGCCGGCAGCGCGAGTCGTTCGGGATCCAGAACCAGCCCTTCCCGCTCCGCCGCCAGATGCGGCGAGGCGGGCAGCGCGAGCCGGTAAGCCTCCGGCAGCGCCCGCGCGCCCAGCGCCGCGGCGCGCTCCGTGTCGGTGCCGTCCTCCGTGCCCGCCTGGATCGGCTTCCAGTAATGCGCACCCAGCGCCGCCGCGAGCCCCGCCGCAGCCACTGTCTTGCCGATGCCGGTGTCCGTGCCGGAAACGATGATGACGCCGCTCATGCCCGCTCCTCCGCCAGCGCCGTTTGCAGCGCCGCCGTCAGCGCGTCGATGGTCGCCTCGTCCACGTTCAGCGTCAGCGAGATGCGCAGTCGCGCCGTGCCGCGCGGCACCGTGGGCGGCCGGATGCCCCGCACGTCGAAACCGGCTTGCTGCAGCGCCGCCGCCACGCGCATGGTCCGCGCATCATCGCCCAGAATCACCGGCAATATCTGGCTCTGCGGCAAGGCGAGGCCGAGCGGCGCGCACAAATGCTGCGCAGCATGATCGATGAGCGCACCCAACCGCGCCCGCCGGTCGTCCGCCGCGATCATCCGCTCCAGCGCCGCCTCCACCGCCACCGCCATCAGCGGCGAGGGCGCCGTCGAGAAGACGAAGCTGCGCCCGCGATTGACGAGCAGATCGACGATGGGCCGCGCCGCCGTCACCAGCGCGCCTTCCACGCCAAGTCCCTTGCCGCAGGTATGCAGCGCGATCACGTCCTCGCGCCCTTCCAGATGGGCGCCCAGCCCGCGCCCGCCCGCGCCCAGCACCGCCGTCGCATGGGCCTCGTCGAGGATCAGCATCGCCTCATGCTGCGCAGCAATTTCGGCGAGCGCATCCACCGGCGCCCGGTCGCCGTCCATGGAATAGAGCGTCTCCGCCACGATCCACGGCCGCCCCGTGCCGCCGGCCGCCCGCCACGCGGCAATGGCATCGGCCACCGCCTGCGGCTCGTTATGCGCCGCCAGCACCGATTTCGCGCGGCCCAGCTTCATCCCGTCATGCGCGCTCGCATGGATGAGCGCATCCGCGACGATCAGGTCCTGCGGGCCGGGTAATCCTGCCAGCAGCGCCATGTTCGCCGCAAAGCCGTTGCTCAGATACAGCGCCGCCTCGCTACCGAAGACCGCCGCCGCCCGCGCCTCCAGCGCCTCATGCTCGGGCGCATTGCCGCGCAGCAGCCGCGATCCGCCCGAGCCCGCCGGCACGCCCCGCGCCACCGCCGCCGCCACCGCCGCGCCGATGGCCGGATCGCCCGCAAGGCCGAGATAGTCGTTGGAGGCGAAATCGGCGCCGGTGCGCGGCACCAGCCGCCGCCGCCGCGCCCGGCGGTCGAGCGCATCGAGCTGCGCGCGGAAGGAGTCGAGGAAAGCCGGCATGGGGGGCGCTATAGCCGCGCCGCGCCGCGCTGGCCATGCCAACGAAAAGGCCCGCCCGGACGGTCTGTCCGGACGGGCCCTTTTCTTCAGCCGTTAGAGACTGTTCAGGCGAAGCTGACGGTCGCCACGCGGCGACGCATGGCAGCGCCGACCAGCGCGAAGCCGCCGATCATCATCGCCCAGGTCGCCGGCTCCGGCACCGCGGACGAAATGTCGAGCGAGACATTGTCGAGCAGCGGGCCGACATTGTCGGCGCTGTTGGTCGCGAAGCTGAAGCTCACCGAGCCGGCATTACCCGTCCGTGCGAACAGGGTGAAATCGACGAACGGAAAATCCGTGGTCCAGGCAGCCTGGCTGAAACTGATGGCATCCGCGAGGCCCGACCCGCCCGCGAACGTGGTGCCGTTCACGCTGACGCCCCACTCGGTGATGTCCGTCGTCGAGGCGAAGTTCAGCGCGGCGGTCCAGTCGTCCGCGCCGTAGCCGCGCTGGTTGCCGCTGATCGCGAAGGACAGCGTGATGAGGTCGCCAGCAGAGAAGGCATAGCTGGAGGCCGAGCTCAGCGTGCCCGGGCCGGGCGTGCCGTCGAGGTCAACGCACGATCCGCTGCCGCCGGCGCAGGTGATGCCATAGTCGCCGCTCGCGACGAGGTCGACATAGCGGGCGCCCGTCGAGTTCAGGCCGTTGAAGCTGTTATAGTTGAGGGCGGAAGCACCGCCATTTTCTGCATCGAAATTGTTCGAGAAGACGACGGTTGCCTGCGCAGACGCGCTCATCAGCAGCGCGGAAGCTGCAAGGACCGAATAGAATTTCATGACATTCTCCCACATACTGAAACGTGACCAACTGGGTTGGCCGCGTGCCAGTTTCCCTATCACGATTGCAGCAGGCGCACGACATCGTTTACGCGTGGTAACCATGCCATGGTCCCGAAATGGGAAAGCCCGTCCGGACATGCCGTCCGGACGGGCTCCCTCCTCTCCCGTTTCCGGGAAACAGCGCCGGGGTCTGTTTACATCGCCCCGTGCGCCAATGCGGCGAGCAGAAGCAGCGCCACGATATTGGTGATCTTGATCATCGGATTGACCGCCGGGCCCGCCGTATCCTTGTAGGGATCGCCGACCGTGTCGCCCGTCACCGCGGCCTTGTGGGCGTCGCTACCCTTGCCGCCATGATGGCCATCCTCGATATATTTCTTGGCATTGTCCCACGCGCCGCCGCCCGATGTCATCGAGATGGCGACGAACAGGCCGGAGACGATCACGCCGAGCAGCAGCGCGCCGAGCGCGGCGAAGCCCTCCGCCCGGCCCGCCACGGCCGTGATGACGAAATAGACCGCAATCGGCGCCAGCACCGGCAGCAGCGAGGGGACGATCATCTCCTTGATCGCCGCCTTGGTGACGATGTCGACGGTGCGGGCATAATCGGGCCGGGATGTGCCCGCCATGATGCCGGCATTGGAGCGGAACTGCTCGCGCACATCCTCCACCACCGATCCCGCCGCGCGGCCCACCGCCGTCATGCCGAACGCGCCGAACAGATAGGGCAGCAGCGCGCCAAGCAGCAGGCCAACGATCACGTACGGATTGCTCAGCGAGAAATCGACCGTGACGTCCGGGAAATATTCCTTGAGGTCGGTCGTATAGGCGCCGAACAGCACGAGCGCCGCCAGCGCCGCCGATCCGATGGCATAGCCCTTGGTGACGGCCTTGGTCGTGTTGCCCACCGCGTCGAGCGCGTCAGTGCGCTGGCGCACGTCATCCGGCAGGCCCGCCATCTCGGCGATGCCGCCCGCATTGTCCGTCACCGGGCCATAAGCATCGAGCGCGACCACCATGCCGGCCAGCGCCAGCAGCGATGTCGCCGCGAAGGCCACGCCGATGATGCCCGCGATCTGGAAGGTCGCGATCACCGCGACGACGATCACCAGCGTCGGCAGCGCGGTCGATTCAAGGCTGATGGCCAGCCCCTGGATCACGTTGGTGCCGTGGCCGGTCACGCTCGCCTTGGCGATCGACTTGACCGGGCGGAAATTGGTGCCGGTATAATATTCGGTGATCCACACGAGCAGACCGGTCACGCCGAGGCCGATCAACATGCACCAGAAGAGGTCCATGCCGGTATAGCCGCCCGTTCCGTCCAGCCCCGCGCCGATCACGGCATTCATGTCGCCCAGCACGCGCCAGGTGACGTAATAGATGCCGAAGACGGACAGGATCGCCGTCGTCCAGAAGCCCTTGTAGAGCGCGCCCATGATGTTGTTGGAGGCCCCCAGCCGCACGAAATAGGTGCCGATGATCGAGGTGATGATGCAGATGCCTCCCACCACGAGCGGCAGCGACATGAGCGCCATGAGCTGATCCGAAGGCGCATCGACCAGCAGCGCGATGGAGACCATGGTGAGGCCGAGCGTCACCACATAGGTCTCGAACAGGTCCGCCGCCATGCCCGCGCAGTCGCCGACATTGTCGCCCACATTGTCCGCGATCACGGCCGGGTTGCGCGGATCATCCTCGGGAATGCCGGCCTCGACCTTGCCGACGAGGTCCGCGCCCACATCGGCCGCCTTGGTGAAGATGCCGCCGCCAAGCCGGGCGAAGATGGAGATGAGCGACGCGCCAAAGGCGAGCGCGGTGAGCGCCGCGACGATCGAGCGGTCATTGGGCGCGAGGCCGGAAATGTCGGTGAGATACCAGAACAGCACCGCGATGGAGAGCAGGCCGAGGCCCGCCACCAGCATGCCGGTGATGGCGCCGGAGCGGAAGGCAAGGGTAAGCCCGCCCTGCAGCGAGCCGCGCGCCGCCTCTGCCGTGCGCACATTGGCCCGCACGGAGATGTTCATGCCGACATAGCCCGCGACCCCGGAGAGCACCGCGCCGATCAGGAACGATACGGTGGAAAGCAGCCCCAAGGTGGCGAAGAGGATCACCGCGACGATGACGCCGACGATGGCAATGGTGGTATATTGCCGGCCCAGATAGGCTTTCGCGCCTTCCTGGATGGCCCCTGCGATTTCCTGCATCTTTGCGTCGCCGGCGGACGCCCCCAGCACTTGCCGACTGGTCACAAAGCCATAGATCACCGCGATTATGCCGCAGCCAATGGCGATCAACACCGATGTCATAATCGATGACTCCCCTGCTCCTATGGGACCGGGCGTTTTTTCTCGCCCTTGTGGTCTTGTGAGCGGGGAACCTAAAGACATGGGGCGCCGCGTCAAGCGGTAAACCGGAAGGAAAGCCTGCCTCCGGTTAGCGGTCACATTGCGCGGCGCCGCGCGTGCATTTCCCCGCGCCTTCTCACGCCAGCGGGATCGTTGCGCAACGCCATCCAAATGCTTTCTTCGTCATTCCCGCGAACGCGGGAATCCAGTTAACCGCTATCCC
>JAFKLU010000444.1 GCA_017304105.1 Sphingomonadales bacterium | reverse complement strand
GCCCGGGCGCGGCCATGTCCGCCCCCGGCACCGGCGCAGTCGGTGCGTTGGCGCCGGTGGGCGCGGGGTCGATGAAGCGGTTCTTGGCCCAGCCGTCGAACACGCTGGTCTTCATGATCGGGAAGCGGCGGATCTCGCGGATCTTCCACACACCCTTTTCGCGCACGAAGCGGTTGTGGAAGGTCGCGATCTCCCACCAGCCCTTGCCCTGGTCGGCCTCTGCCAGCGTGCCGAGTTCGATGCCGCGCCCACCGGCGCCAACGCACCGACTGCGCCGGTGCCGGGGGCGGACATGGCCGCGCCCGGGCTCGCCATGCCGGCCTTCCTCGCGCCCAATCCGGTCACCGGCCGTCCGGTCGCCGCGACCGGCGCAGCACGGCTCGTGGCAACCACGGCGCTCACGAGTCCGATCGCGGGCACCAGCCCCAAACCGATCGACCTGCCAGAAGCGCGCCGCCGCCTCTCCCGCGCGGCCGCCTTCGATGGCGCGACCAACGTATCGGCTGCCTATGGCAATTATCTGGACGATGGAAAGCCGGCTGGATTTGGCGGGCTGATCGCGGAGAAGGGCTTCAAGATGACGCCCTTTGCCGGCTATTACATCACGCGCGACAAGGTGGTGAAGGCGCGCGTTGCCGGGCCGGAGCCGATGATCCGCGCGGGCATCCCCTATCACTGGCTGATGCAGGAAGTGCTGCTCATCTCCGACGATGGGCGCTCGGTGAACGGCCGCGTCCGCCTGTTCCATCCGAACACTGGCAAGAAGGACGGCAAGGGCCTGCTCCAGTCGGGAATGCAGGATGGCATGTATCACAACGGCTATGTGCTGGAGAACGGCAACTGGCGGATCTGGGAACTGTCGCTCGACGAGCCCTATTATACCTCCGCCTCGTTCAAGAACGGCCTGTGGGTCGGCGTCAAGGACCCGCCGCCGCCGGACCCGAACGCGCCCAAGCGCACCTTCTCCGGCGGCAACTTCCCGCCCGACATCCCGCTCACGGCTCTGGGCAAACGGCAGGAGGGCTTCCTCGGCGGCACCGGGAAGACGCTGCAATGGCCCTCGATCCAGCCGATATGGTTCCAATATGTGAACCCGGTGAGCGGCCGCGTGCCGGAGCTCTACCAGACCGACTGCGTGCCCTGCGCGGTGCGGCCGGACCTGCGCTTCGACCGCAACGGATACCAGCAGCCGCCGGGCGCGATGGAGGCGAACAAGTCGCCTTGAGCGGAGAAAGCCTCTTCGCTCAAGGCGGAGGGTGCAGGAGTGCTTACCAGAGCTTCGCCTTGAGCAGCTTCACAATCTCGGTCAGTGCCTTCCCTGCAGAAGCTGGATCGTAGCTCGGACTGCCTGGAGTGGCCCATCCGTGGTTGGCAGGATAGACCTCGACTGTTCCCTCGAGATTGCCCTGTGCGATCAGCTTGCGAATGTCGACCTTGTCGTCCGGCTCGCGCGCATCGTCATCCCTGGAGATGGCGACATGATAGGCGGCGTTGCTCCTGGGGACGAGCAGATGGGGACTGTTCGGCCGAGCGGTCGCGACGCCGAGGCCATAGACCGATCCGACCACCGCGACGCGGTCCGGCAGGGCGGCGGCGGCGCGAAATGCATAGGAACCGCCCACATCATAGCCGACCGTGCCGACCTTTCTTCCCTTGGCGGTCTGCTTCTGCGCATCCAGAAATGCGAGATAGGCGGCTGCGTCGCGAGCGATGCCATCATCGGTCGCCGCCGCGCGATAGGCCATCTGGCGAGTGCGTATCTCGGGGTCGGCAAGGTTCACCTCTTCCGACGAGGCGCGGGCGCTGCGATAGAAGTTGTTGGGCATGAGCACCACAAAGCCTGCTGCGGCGAGCGAGCGGCCCCAGCTGCGCACCGATGGGCGCAGACCCGCAAGGTCGGGCCACAGGATCACCGCCGGCCACGGCCCCCTACCCTTCGCTGGGTGGAAGAGCACGGCATCGGCCATGCCATCCTGCGTGGTGACGGAGACCTCCTTCTCGGTGACGTCTGCGGAGGCAGCGGCCGCGAAGGCGTCCTCGCCTAACACCGCAAGGGCGATCGTCGCCACGCCAGCCGCGAGCAAGGAGCGGCGGCTTAGCTCAAAGGGCTGGGAGTGGGTATCCGTCATGGTTCGCTTCTCCTTGGATCGCGCCGGAGCGCGGCCATCATTCCGGGCGGAAGACGGAGCAGGCGATGTGCCGGACTCCGCCGTTCACGTTCACCCGTTCGTTCTTGAGGTTGATGTAGTAAGTCGTGAGCAGCGTCCCGGGTTCTATCTCGATGACGCGCGGATAGCCGAGGTCCCAGCTCCCGGCGTCGTCGCGCAGGATCATCTCGGTGCCCCAACTCTTGCCGCCGTCCTCGCTGACGCGGTAGCGGATGCCGGGATTGGGCGGATTGCGGTAGCCATAGACCGCGGCCACGCGCCCATCGCTCATTGGCACGAGATCGCTCGGAGCGCCCCAATCGTTGATGCGGCTGAGCCAGCGCCAAGTGCGACCGCCATCAAGGCTTTCATGCACCTCCGACCAGATCACATAGCGCGCATCGCGCTGATAACGCAGTGCCGAGATGACGCGACCATCCTTCAAGACGACTGGACGCGGATAGAAATGCGGCGCGGCGGCGAACGGACTGCCGCCTGGATAATAAGGAGAGCGTTGCTCTTCGTCGACCATCGAGCCCAGATAGAGGAACTGCACGCCGTCGGGGCTAGCATAGACGATCGGTCGTGGGCCGAGCGCGCCGGGAGCATTGGTGTGGATGCCGAACAGCATCACCCCGTCCTCCCGCAGCGAATACATGGACGAGCCCGGCATCGAGACGGAGGGAAAATCCCAGTTGGGCAGCAGCGCATGGGGCCGCCAGCTGCGCCCCCCATCCGTGGAAGCGCGGATCCAGCCTTTCGCATTGGGAGCGAACAAGGCCGGAATGCCCCCGCCCATCAGCAGCGTGTCGCGGTTTCGGAAATCGAGCGGAGGGAGGTTGGACCAGTCCGCAGCCTTGCCGCCGGGCAGGTCCTTCTCCTCCTTGATCGACATGTCGAAGACCGGCACGATCGACCTGGGATCCCAGCTCCTGCCATTGTCCGTCGAGCGGATGACGACGATCTCGCCCATGTTCCTGGTGAGGTTGGTGTGATCGACATCGGCATATTGACCGTAGCTGGTGGGTACGCGCTTGAACCCCGCGACGATGCTCCCGTCCGCCGTCTTCCATAGACCGCAATAATAGGGCCAGGCGGCGAACTCCTTCTCGTTACGATAGACGATATGATGCTGGACATTGCGAGCCCGCTGCGCGGGGAGGCCGGTCTTGGTGAGGATCGCAGTGGCGTGCCCTTTCGCGACTTGTCCGGTCACGAGCATGCCGGCAGCCGCTCCGCCGAGCAGCGCGGAGCGGCGCGTCACTGCCGAGCTCGGGGCGCCGGCCTTATCGATGTCAGACATATCATTTCTCCCGCTGCGCCAGGTTCGTTCAATCGATCGAGAAGATGCTGCGGGCGATGTGGCGCACGCCGCCATTCGCCTGGATCCTGTCGTCCTTGCTGTTGAAATAATAGAGCACGCCGATCTTGCCGTCGTCCGTGACCCAGGCGTTGGGATAGCCGAGATCCCAGCTCCCGCCATCGTCGCGGATGATGAGCTCCGGCCCCCAGCTCTTGCCCTCGTCCTCGCTGACGGTCGCGCGGATGCCCGAGGGCGCCAGCCTGTAGCCATAGACCATGACCAGCCGACCGTCGGGCAGGCGCACGAGGCTGCCCGGCGAGCCGAAATCATTGACGCGGCTCAGGAAATCCCATGTGCGGCCGCCATCGTCGCTATAATAGACCTCGGTCCACATGACGCCGCGCGGGTCACGCTGGGAGCGCATCACGCACAGCATGCGGCCGTTGGGCAGCATGTAGCCGCGCGGATAGAACCAGCGATGGCCGCCGAAGCGGAAGGTGGATTGCCAGTCCCCATCGGCCTCGCCCTTGGGGTCTTCCTTCTTCGTGATGAAGGTCATGAAGTGGAAGTCGGTGCCGCCGGGGTTCACGGCGAAGACGCACGGGTGCCGGCTCCAGCCCTGCTTGTCGACTTCCATGAGCCAGATCATCGCCGTCCCGTCCGGCCGGATCAGCACCGAGTTCATGCCGTGCAGGGAGTTGAGCCCGTCCATGGGCACGGGGATCGAGGGGCCCCAGCTCCTGCCGCGATCCTTCGAGACACGGACCACCGACTTGCCCTTGGGATCGCCAAAGGCGGTGCCGTTGTTGGCGATGAGGATGTTCTTGTCGAGGAAGTCGATCGGCTGCAGGTCGCCGATCGTCTTGACCTTCGCCTGACTCTTGTCGGCATTGGCCATCATGTTGAACACCGGCGCTTCCCACGTCCGGCCATAATCCTTCGATCGCAGCGCGACCGACCTGCTGCCCAGCCCCTCGCGGCCGAGATTGTCGTGGCTGATGTCGTCGGCATTGCCGTAGCGCGTGGTGATCGACGTCACCTGCTGCAGGATCTCGCCGTCGCCCATGTTCCAGAAGCCCATGACGTGCGGCCAGCCGACCATCTCATCGTCGCGGCGATAGACCACCGCATGGTCGACATTGGAGAGCTTGCGCGGCAGCGCGTAGCGCTTGATGAGGCCGGGCGCGACACCCGCATTGGCGGCGGACGAGAGCAAGGCAGCGCCAGCGGCCGAGCCGCCCAGCAATGCGCTCCGGCGCGTCAAGCTCATGTCGATCCCGACCGTATCGTCTGCTGCCGCCATCTCGACCAGCCCTTCCTCATGCATGAACACGCGCGGCAGCGAGGGCCACGGCGCTTTTCAATGGCCTAGGCAGGCGCC
Organism: Sphingomonadales bacterium; assembly: GCA_017304105.1. Classification (GTDB taxonomy): domain Bacteria; phylum Pseudomonadota; class Alphaproteobacteria; order Sphingomonadales; family Sphingomonadaceae; genus Sphingobium. The sequence goes on along the minus strand of JAFKLU010000444.1, from coordinate 2,524 downwards.
GGGAAGCGGGTCAAACGGATTTGGGGGCGCTGCCGGACAGGGAAATAATGGATGCCCAATGGGTCTAGTTCGCGCGTACGGCGCGCGTCTGCCGCGCGGTGGAGATCGGGCTTTCGCGGAATGCTCATTCGGCTATGAGAGCAACAATACCGTTCGCCCTGAGCGAAGTCGGAGCCCGAATGGGCGGGCGAATTGAGAGGAGACGGACCGATGCCGGAAGCCCCCTGGGGCAATGCCCCCACCGACATGATCGTGACCACCACGCCATCCATCGAGGGCCGCCCGGTGCAGCGCTATTGCGGCATCGTCACCGGCGAGGTCATCGTCGGCGCCAACCTGTTCCGCGACCTGTTCGCCTCCATCCGCGACATCGTCGGCGGCCGCTCGGGCGCTTATGAGGAAGTGCTCGGCCGCGCCCGCGAGGAAGCGCTGGCCGAAGTGCGGTCCAGAGCCGCGTCGCTCGGGGCCAATGCCGTGATCGGCCTCGACCTCGATTATGAAGTGCTGGGATCGAATGGCTCCATGCTGATGGTCTCCGCGACCGGCACGGCCGTCTACGTCTGAAGGGAACGCAATTGAGCGCACGTATCGCCATCATCACCGGGGCGGGGAGCGGCATCGGCCGCGCCGTCGCCGTCTCGCTCGCCGCCAGAGGCTACAAGCTCGTCCTCGCCGGCCGCCGCGCCGAGCCGCTCGACGAGACCGCCGCGCTTTGCGAAGGCGCGGCCGAACCGCCGCTCTGCGTGCCGACCAACGTCGCCGACGCGGATTCGGTGAAGGCGCTGTTCGACGCGGCGGTGGCGCGCTTCGGCCGGGTGGACCTGCTGTTCAACAATGCCGGCCTCAACGGCGGGCGCTTCCATATCGAGGACATGGACGCCGCCGCCTTCCGCGAGGTGGTCGACGTGAACCTCACAGGCGCGTTCCTCTGCATGCAGGCGGCGTTCCGCGTGATGAAGGACCAGGTGCCGATGGGCGGGCGGATCATCAACAACGGCTCCATCTCCGCCTACAGCCCCCGCCCCGACACCGTCGCTTATTGCGCGAGCAAACATGGCGTCTCGGGTCTCACCAAGGCCGGATCGCTGGAAGGGCGCAAATATGACATCGCGGTCGGCCAGATCGACATCGGCAATGCGGCGAGCGCCTTCTCCGAGAGCTTCGCGCGCGGCGTGCCGCAGGCGGACGGGCGGCTGGTGCCCGAGCCGGTGATGAGCGCCAGCCTCGTGGGCGATGCGGTCGTCTATATGGACAGCCTGCCGATCGAGGCGAACGTGTTCGAACTGACGGTGATGCCAACCAAGATGCCGTTCGTGGGTCGGGGATAGGAGAGGATGTCCGTCCTCTCCTCCGTTCGGTACGAGCGGCCGTCGAGCGAAGTCGAGACGGTTGTCGAGAACTTCTCGACTTCGGTTCTCGACAAGCTCGAACCTGCGCTCGAAGCGAACGGAACGTGCGATAGATGACCTTTTCAATCCGTCCCGCCCTGATCGCCGATGCCGCCCGCTGCGCCGAAATCTACCGACCGTTCGTCACCGATGGCTGGACAAGCTTCGAGACCGACCCGCCCGACGCCGGGGAGATGGCAAGCCGTATCGCCGCTTATGGCGCGAGCCATGCCTGGCTGGTCGCGCAGGATGCGGACGGCCTGATCCTCGGCTATGCCTATGGCAGCCCCCATCGCAGCCGTGTCGCCTATGCGACCTCGGCGGACGTGGGCATCTATGTCGACCCGGCCACCGCGCGGCGGGGCATCGGCAAGGCGCTTTATCTCGCGCTGTTCCCGCTGCTCAGGGAAAAGGGCCTGCACGCCGTCTTCGCCGGCATCGCCCTGCCCAATCCCGGCAGCATCGGCCTGCATGAAGCGGTCGGCTTCACTCCGGTCGGCATCTATCGCGAAGTCGGCTGGAAGATGGGCGGCTGGCGCGATGTCGGCTGGTGGCAGCGGCTGCTGTAGCGCTCACTCGACGGGGAAGGGCCCGTCCTCGAAAAGCTCGTCATGATAGCCCTTCCTGCCGATCGCGACGGCGAGATCGCTGCGAAAGTCGCGCCCGGCGGCGAGGCAATCGAGCACATGGGCGAAGTCGTGCCGCGGCGCCCAGCCGAGCGTCGCGCGGGCATGGGCGTTCACATAGACGCGGTCCATCGCCCCGGGGAAGGACCAGCCGGCCTGCGCGAAGAGCGCCTCGGCCCGCGGATAGTGCCGCGCGATGACGGCGCGGGCATCGCGGTTGAGCAGCGGCAGGTCATCACGCGTGAAGGGCGAGGACGCGGAGATGATGAACCGGTCGAAGCCGAGGGCGGGCGCCTTCTCGATCGCAAGGCGATGCGCGGAGACGATGTCGGCAATGTCGACCCGGCGATGGAGCAGTTCCAGAGCCTGCAGATTGTCGATCGAATAGGCGCTTCGCTGACTGGCATTGTCGTCTTCCTCGGGGAAGAAGCGCGAAGTGCGCAGCACGATCACCGGCAGCTTCCGGTTACGCGCGATGATCTGGCAGAGATGCTCGGCGCCGAGCTTGGT
>JAFKLU010000443.1 GCA_017304105.1 Sphingomonadales bacterium | reverse complement strand
TGGGCCGCTGGCGTGAGGGTAAAGCCTCAGCGCCGGACGAGCCCCGCCACCGTGTCGCACAGCGTGTAGACCAGAGCGCCCGGCTCCAGTTGCAGCGGCGTCACGGCGCCAGCACCAAGGCGCTGAGCTTCCTCGAAAGCCCCGATCCCCTGCCCCAGCGCAGGACCGCTCGCGGCGCGCATCCGTCGGGCGATAAAGCGCGGGACGAGATCGACGAACGCATCGAGACGCGGGCGCGCGCTGACACTGGACAGGGCGGACATGAGCCGGGCACGCTCGACCTCCGCCGGGCGCCCCCCTTCGGCGATGATGGCGAGCGAGGCCTCAAGCGCTGGCAGGTCAAGATCGCGCGAGGCGAGCGCCTGGCCGGGGGAGCCCTCGGCGCTGGCCACGAGCTTCTCGCGCTCGCCGGCGGGCAGGTCGGGCAGCGCCTCGGCCAGCGCGCGCATCATCACCTCATCGTCGAGCGGCTTGAAGCGCAGGATGCGGCAGCGCGAGCGAATGGTGGGCAGCAGGCGGCCGGGCCGATGCGCGACGAGCAGGAAAACGGCGCCGGCGGGCGGCTCCTCAAGGCTCTTGAGCAGCGCATTGGCCGCGCCGGTCTCCAGATCGTCAGCGCTGTCGATGAGGATCACGCGGCGCGTGCCCATCGATGGCGCGCTGTGCAGCAGGCGGGCAAGGCCACGCACCTGATCGACGGTAATATTGCGGGCGAGCTGGGCATCCTCGCCCTTCTTGCTGTCGCGCTCCAGCCGCTCCAGGCGGACGAAATCGGGATGCGCGCCACCCGCGAGCAGGCGGACCAGTGCTTCGCCATCATCGGGCGCGAGACGATCAGCCGGCACCGGCTGCCCCGCCCCCGCCACGAGCAGGCGCTTGGCGAAATCGAAGGCGAGGCCCGCCTTGCCGACGCCCTTCGGCCCGGCGAAAATCCAGCCATGATGCATGCGCGGCGCAGCGCTGGCGGCAATCAGTTCGCCGATCTGGGCGTCATGGCCGAGCCAGCGGGTCACAGGTCGGCCAATGCGTCAAGGAGGCGAGCCTGCACCGCCTCGATGGTGCCGCGTGCGTCGATGCGGCGGAACCGGGCTGGCTCGGCATCGGCAAAGCGCTCGAAGGCTTGAGCGACGGCGCGGTGGAAGGCGTTGTCGCGGTCGCCGATCCGGTCGGCCTCGCCGCCATCGCGCAGGCCAGCGCGCGCGCTGCTCTCATCGAGCGGCATGTGCAGGAGCAGGGTCCGGTCCGGCAGCAGCCCTTGCGAGCCGACGCCGTGCAGGGCGAGGATATCTGCATCGCAGAGCACACCGCCGACGCCCTGATAGGCACGGCTGCTGTCGAGGAAGCGATCGCAAATCACCCATTTGCCGGCCTCGACGGCGGGCAGGATCGTCCGGGCGACGTGGTCGGCACGCGCGGCGGCGAACAGCAGCGCCTCGGCGCGGATCGTCCAGCGATCGGCGCTGCCAGAGAGCAACAATTGCCGGATCGCCTCGGCGCCCTCGCTGCCGCCCGGCTCGCGGGTGAACAGAGTGTCGACGCCCCGCTCGGCGAGCGTGCTGGCGAGCAGGCGGGCCTGCGTCGACTTGCCGACGCCCTCGCCCCCTTCGAGCGAGATGAAGCGGCCGCGGGGAATGTCTCTGTCTGTGCTCATGATCCGCGGCGGTGGTTGGCAGTTTATGGTGTCAGCCTAGCGCAGCCGGGCGGACGACGCCATGCGATCCTGCACCAGCGCAAGGACATCTGGCCGCCCGACCCGCCTATCTCTTCCCCGCCCTAGCTGAACAGCGAGAGCAAGCCCATCCAGAGCCGGCCGAAGAAGCCGGCCTCGGAGACCGCCGCACCGGCCACGAGAGGCAGCGTCTGTGTCGTGCCGTCTCCGGCATCCACGACGAGGCGCGCCACCGTCTGCCCCTGCGCGATCGGCGCCTTGAGCGGGCCGGAATAGACAACTCTGCCCTTCACCTCACCGCTGGTGGAGGCCGGCACGGTCGCCACAAGATCGCGCGGCGCGACGAGATCCACGCTGCGCGACCAGCCGCCCTGCACCTCTGCCTTGGCCAGCACCGCACCCTTTTTCGCCAGCGGCCGCAGCTGCCAGGCCTTGAACCCCCAGTCCATGAACCGGACCGACTCATCGACGCGGCCGTTGAAGCTCGTCAGCCCCGCCACGACCATGATGAGCCGCCGCCCGTTCTGAACCGCCGAACCGGTAAAGCCGTGGTGTTGCCCCACTGGAACGAGGTGGTCGCGTAGAACTTCCGATAGAGATCCGGCGTCTCCTCGACCGAGGCACGGGCGAGCACGGCCAGATCGCGCGCCGTCACATAGGTGCGGCCCTCGTCTGGCCAGCCATTGCTATTGCCGAAATGGCTGTTGGCAAGGCCCAGCCGCTTGGCCTCGGCGTTCATGAGGTCCGTGAAAGCCTCTTCCGAGCCGGAAATACCCTCGGCCAGCACCACGCAGGCGTCGTTGCCGGAGAGCGTCACGATGCCGTGCAGCAGATTCTCGACAGTCACCTGCTCGTTGGCCGAGAGGAACATGGTCGAGCCCTGGCTGTGCCACTTGCGCCATGTCTCGGGGCGCATCGTGAAGCTCTGGTCGAGCCGCAGCTTGCCATCCTTGATGAGCTTGAAGGCGACATGCGCCGTCATCATCTTCGCCATCGAGGCGGGCGGCATGCGGCGGTTGCTGTCGCGATCATAGAGCACCCGGCCGGAGGCCAGGTCGATCATGTAGGCGACGGGAGCGGTGGAATTATAGCTGGGCGTTGCAGCGGCAGCCGCCGTCCCGAGAAGGGGCAGCGCCAGCGCGAGCGGCAGGAAATATCGCATCGAGAAATCCGGTCATGGCGTCGGTTCAAGAGCGGCGAGCGCCGCCGCTGTGCGAGCGTCATTAGCCATCAGGCGCGCCTCTGCATAGCCCTTGGCGTGGATCTGATCGAGCGCGGCGCGCGCCTCGGCCTGGCGGGGATAAGGGCCGGTGCGAATGCGGAACAGCTTGCCCGCGGGCATGACGAAACCGCCGAGCGCGGCCGCGAGCGAGTCGGCGCGGGCACGGGAGGACACGGCGGCGACCTGCACGAAATAGGCGGCGGGGGCTTTGGGCGGTTGGGAAGTGGGCTGGCGCGCCGCAGCTGACACGGCCGTGGCTGATGGACTCGGGGCCTCCGGCGCCTCCGCGATCTCAGCTCTACCGACCTGCGCCACGATCGGCGCGGGCGGCAAATCGCTCGCCGGCAGAATCAGGGCAGGCGGCAATGTCGAGGGCGGCAGGAGGATCGCGGCGGGCAACGCGCTGTCAGCCCGGGCATCCGCCGCACCTGCGGGGGCCGCGCCCAGCAGGGCAAAGAGGGCGAGGAACCCCGTCTTATTGCCGGATGTCATCGGCCAGCAGCCCCACCGAGAGCGCATAGAAATTGGAGCAGTTATAATCCAGGATCGCCCGGTAATTACTCGTGAGGAGATAGGCCGTCCGCCCCGGTCCGTCGGGTTCCAGCAGCGTGGCCAGTATCTTGTCGTCGGGCCACGTGCCGCGTGCCGGGACGAGGCCGAGCGCGCGCCATTCATCAATGCTGAGCCAGCGGCTGTGCCGGGCGAAGACGCGCTTGCAGCGCGGCGCGACCGTCCGGCTCGCAAGGCTGGCACGATCTAGCCCCTGCGGCACCGTCACCGCGATGCCCCAGGGCTCCGCCCTGCGCCAGCCCGCGCGGACGAAATAATTGCCGATGGAGGCCAGCGCGTCCGCCTGACTGGACCAGATATTGGCTTGCCCGTCGCCATCCGCGTCGCGCGCATCGCGCAGATAGACGCTCGGCAGGAACTGAGGATAGCCAAAGGCCCCCGCATAGCTGCCGACGAGGCGCTCGCGCGGCACCCCGCGCTCCATCATCACCATGACGGCAAGCAGCTCCGGCTCGAACAGCGCGCGCCGACGCCCCTCATAGGCCAGAGTCGCCAGCGAGCGCAGCAGGTCGAAATTGCCGGTGATCGTCCCGTAGTTCGTCTCATGGCCGAAGATCGCGACCATGATCTCCTCTGGTACGCCGGTCTCCCGCTCGATGCCGCTGAGCAGCGGGCGATTGGCCGAATAGACCGTCCGGCCCCGCGCGATCTTCGTGCCGTCGATATGCTGCCGGCGATAGGGCTCGAAATTGGGAATGGGGGCATCGTCCGCGACCGGCAGGTTGCCCCGGTCGAGCGCGGCCACGCGCGGATTGAAGGTGAGCCCGGCAATGGCGCGATCGAAGGTCGCGTCGCTGACTCCCTGCTCTCTGGCCTTCGCGCGCAGACCGGAGAGATAGGCGAAAAATCCCGCCTGCGTCTCAGCGCCCGGCATGGGCGACGACTGGCAGTGAGCGGGAGAGCAAGCCAGCAAGGCGAGCGTGGCGACGCCAGCGAACCGGGCGAGGCGGGAACGAGCAGATTGCAGGAAAGCCATGCCCTATAGTGCCAAAACATCCGCCTGAGGCAAGCCGGCGGCACACAGCCCGGCGCAAACCGGCACTCGTCCGCCCCCGAAAGGACCTCCCCCTTCCCTTCCCTGCCGCTTTGCATTAGGCCGCCTGGCGAAGGACAGGTGGCCGAGTGGTTTAAGGCAGCGGTCTTGAAAACCGCCGTGGGTTTACGCTCACCGTGGGTTCGAATCCCACCCTGTCCGCCGAATGTTTTGATTTCATTGCATTTTTACAGGCCTAGCCATCCCGGCCAAAATATGCCGGCCGTCATGAGGACTGCTTGATTTTTGACCTCGTCGCCCTCCGAAAGCTCAGGTGGGCCATCGCCAAGCGCTATCCTGTCCTGAGAAAATCCTGCCGTTTTCATCATAGAACGGGCTGCCAGGAAGCCACCGGTTAGCCACTTCAGCGCGGTTGCCTCGCTCATCGGGCGATGTCCCATATCGCATCCGTGGTTGCCGCACATCCCGGCTGGTTGGACGCGCTTGCGCAAAGCGAGTGCAGCCGACCCGGCTCGACGCATCCCGCCAGTCTTCGGCGACTGCCGAAGCCAAAGCGAATGACCGGGCGCGCCATCTTTCCGGTCGACAGGCAAGGGCGCACGGCGGCGCCCCGCCCCACTGTCAGCCCTTCATCAGCTCATAGGCCGCGCGCAGGCTTTCGTCGGTGTTGACCAGCATGGACCAGCCTTCGCTGTGCTGCTGGTTCAGGATATCCGCGATTTCCACGAAGCCCCTGGCCATCGGATAATGCTCGTGCGCCCGCAGCCACAGGCGCAGCAGGGTGCGCTCGCGGCCCGGCACGTTCTTGAAGCCGGTGCGCGAATGCAGCATGCGGAAATTCTGCCAGAACACGATCTCGCCCGGCTGCATCTGGACCGAAATCATCAATTCCGGCCGCCGACTCACCTTGCCCAGATAGCGCAGCGCCTCGACGAACTTCTCCGGCAGCACCTCGCCGCGGATGGCCGCCGCCTGCGGCAGGAACAACAGGTAATTGTAGAGCGCGACATGCCCGTCCACGACCGAGAAGGTCGGCACCTTGTAGTCGGTCGTGCTCTCCAGGCTGGTGGGATAATAATAGCCCTCTTCCAGCGCCGCGAGCAGATCGGGCCGTTCCGCCTTGATCGTCTCATAGATGCCGGCCGCGCTCACGAAGCCGCTCACCCCGCCCTCAATCGCCGAGACAAAGGTCGCGAGACTCATCATCTCGTGGAAGTCCGTGTGCGGCCCGAGTTCGGTATCCATGAGATAGCCGCGCCGCTGCGGATTGGGCTCCTTGCGCACGAGGCCGATACGGTCGTGGCGCGGGCTCTGCTCGCAGGCGACGCCGAGATAAGTGCCGAGACCGAAATGCAGGCGCTTGAACTGCTCCAGATCATAACGGCCAACATCGATGCCGGAGAGCAGCGCGGCGCCGCGCCCTTCAAGCACATCATAATGCACCGCCGCCATCAGCGAGGCGATCTCGGGCGCCGAGAAATCCGCGCGCGTCACCTCAGTGGCTTCCCGGCCCTCCGTGGCGCGAACGGCGGCATCGATGGCGTCGAGCTGAGCCTGGCTCAGGCGCCGGGTGATCCCCTCCAGCCCGCCGATCGCATCAGCGCTCCACACGCTGGCTCCGGTTGCCCGTTCGATTGCCGCATCAATGTCAGCCATGTTGGTTCTGTCTTCCTTGTTCTTGCTTCTAGTTCGTTCAGCCGCCGGCCACTTCCGCGACGGCCGGGGCGGACGCCGTTTCCGGCTGGTCGTGCAGGAACACGCCCTGTCGACGCAGCTCAGCCTGCAGCGTGCGCACGTCCAGCGCGCGGGGCTGCACCCCGGCATTCACTGAGAGCGCCGCTGCGGCACCTGCCGCCTGACCGGTGAGCCAGCATTGCGGGATCTCACGCATGAAGCCGTGCGAATTGGCGTCACAGCTGATGTGACGCCCGCCGGCGAGCAAGCCATCCAGCCGGCGCGGCACCAGCGCGCCATAGGGCACCGAGATCACGGGATATTTGAGCGAGACGGACGGGCTCACGCCGATCTCGTCCGGCAGCGCCACGCCATCGGCCCACTGGCTGCGCAGCACGCGGCCGACTATAGGCACGCTCAAAGCCCGGCGCATGGGCCAGGAAGAAGTCGCAATGTGTCTGCATGAAGCGGTGGGAGCGGATTTCCAGCTCCGTCATGTCATCGACATCGAGCGCCGAGAGGCCGGACTGACGAGGCCCGAGGAACAGGGCGATGTCATTGCGCCAGGAGACATAGGGCGGCTGGAAGAAACCGAGCCGCTCACGACCAAGCGCGGCGAACTGTGCATATTGCTCCGGCTCATTGGCGCGGAAGGCGAGCCAGCGGTCCATGTCCACGCCGCCCAGCACGAAAGCCGTGTTGGCGCTGTGATGGACGTCGCCCTCCTCAATGTCGGTGTCGAACTCGGCGCCCGCGCGCGCAAAGACATCGCCATCGCCGGTCGTGTCCACCACGACCTTGGCATGGATCGCCTGCCGTCCCGCCTTGGATTCGAACACGACGCCCTTCACCGCGCCATCCGCGACGATGGGCACGGCCGCCCAGCTATGGAAGACGAGGCGCACGCCCTTTTCGAGCAGCATTTCCTGGCTGATCAGCTTCAGCCGTTCGGGATCGAGCGTGGGCGACCAGTTGACGATGCCGTGCGAAGCGGCGGTGCGCTGGCCCCAATAGCTGGCCTTCTTCGGATCCTTCGAGCCCCAGTCGGCGCGCGGCGGACCGGCAAGGCCTTCAGCGGGCATGCGATCCAGCACGTCGACGGCAAAGCCCTGAATGACCTGGCGCCCGGTCCAGTCGGTCATCCGGTCGATCCAGATGACCAGGCCGCCGGTGGAGAGGCCGCCGAGGTGGTTATAGCGCTCCATGAGCACCACGTCCGCGCCAGCCTGCGCCGCGGCCCAGGCCGCCGCCGTGCCCGAGGGGCCGCCACCGACTACCAGAACGTCGCAATTATGATAGACCGGAATCTCGCGCGCGGGCTCCAGATAGGTGCCCGTCCCGTTGGCGCGGGGGAGCTGCCGCCGATTGGTCTCGAAGACATCCGAGGCGAGGAAGCGGTCCTCCGACTGGCGGACTTGCTGGATCTTCGGAGTTTCTTCTTCGGCCATGGCTCTCTCCTATGCGAATCACGCAGGGCTGTCATCTTACATCGAAAGCTTGCTAATCATTAGAACAAATATGCCTTACACTATAGCCAAGCGGCGGCCCGGCCTGTAATCCTGCCCCGCTGCGGCAGGCGTTTCCTGCATGGAGAGGGAGTATTGAACAATGACGCGACCGGCTCGCGTAATCGATCTGGCGACGCTGCTGGAAGGCAGGAAGCTCACGCCGTTCAATTATCTCCTGATCGCCCTCTCCTGGCTCGTCACCATGTTCGATGGCCTCGACATGATGATGATGGCTTTCACCGCCCCCTATATGCAAGACGAGCTGGGCCTGACCGACGTGCAAATCGGCAATGCCTTCTCGGCGGGCACGCTGGGCATGGTCGTGGGCGGCCTCATCTTCACCTATGTGGGTGACAAGATCGGCCGTCGTCCCACGATCATCCTGTGCACGACGGCCTTCGGCGTCCTCACCTTCCTCACCGGCTTCGCGACCTGGTATCCGGCCCTGCTCGCGCTGCGCTTCCTCGATGGGCTCGCCATCGGCGGCGCGCTGCCGCTCGCCTGGGCGCTCAATGTCGAGTTCGTACCCAAGAAGCTGCGCGCGACGGTTGTCGCCTTCATCATGATGGGCTTCAGCATCGGCAGCTCCTTCGCCGGGCCGCTCACGAACATGGTCGCGCCGCACCATGGGTGGGAAGGCGTCTATTTCGTCGCCGGTATGGGCTCGATCGTTTGCGCCTTCCTGATCGCCATCTTCCTGCCCGAGTCGCCACGCTTCCTCGCCAGCAAGGGCATCCGGCCGGACAAGATCGCCGCGTCGCTCAAGCGACTCGATGCCTCCATCGACGTCCAGAGCGACGACCGCTTCGTTCTTGCCGACGAAGCCAGGCAGGAGCGCGCCTTCCGTCTGGGTGACCTCTTCGCCGGCAGCCTGCGCTGGCTGACGCCGATCATCTGGATCGGCTACGGCGCGAGCGCGCTGGGCATCTTCTTCAAGTCCGCCTTCGGGCCGATCGTGCTGGAGCGCATGGACATCGCGCGGGAAACGGCCGCCAACGTCTCTGCAATCGGCGGCCTGCTTGGCGCCATTGCCGGCGTCGTGATCATGCGCATCTCGCAGCGTTACGGCCTTAAATTCGCGGCGATCTGCACCTTGCTCATCGTGCCGCTGGCGGTCGCCGTCGGCATGGAATGGATTCCTCGGTCGATTCTGCTCCCGGTCATCGTCGTGCAGAGCATGCTGGTCGGCGGCTGCCACACCGCCATCATCAGCCAGCTCGCCCTCTATTATCCGAGCGCGATCCGCGCGAGCGCGGGCGGCTGGGCCTCGGCGGTCGGCAAGATGGGCGGCGTGGTCGGCCCGCTGATCGGCGCGCAGATCCTGGCGAGCGGCATTCCGGCGGTGCGCACCTATGCCATCGCGGCGGTCTGCCCGCTCATCCTGTTCCTGTCGATCATGGCGATCTCGACACTGCTGCGCCGCTCGCACTCCGATGCCGCGGCGGGCGGGCGCGCTCCCGTCCCCGCTGAATAGAAGGATGAAACTGGCCCATTGACCGGCCCGGTCGGCCTGCGTATAGCGCGCCGACCGATCGCCGGACGGCGGTCGCGGCCCTGTGGGGCGGAGTAGCTCAGCCGGTTAGAGCAGCGGAATCATAATCCGCGTGTCGGGGGTTCGAGTCCCTCCTCCGCTACCATCTTCCTGAACATCGCCAGCAAGCGGCTCGATTGCGGAGCGGCCTTTTCTCTGGCAAGGCGGCGCTCCTGAGCGAACCGGGGAGGGAACGTGCCGCATTTCGATTGTCTTATCGTGGGGGGCGGACATGCCGGCGCGCAAGCCGCGATCCTGCTGCGCCAGCTCAAGTTCGAAGGGTCCGTCGGCATCATCAGCGCCGAACCGGAGCCGCCCTATGAGCGCCCGCCCCTTTCCAAGGACTATCTCGCCGGAGAGAAGCCTTTCGAGCGCATTATGCTGCGCCCGGCGAGCTTCTGGGGCGATCAGTGCATCGACCTCATGCTCGGCGAGCGGGTGAAGTCGATCCATCCGGAGACGCATAGCCTCGTCACGACCAGCGACGTAGAGCATAGCTATGGCAAGCTCATCTGGGCAGGCGGTGGCGCCGCGCGACGGCTCTCCTGCCCCGGCAGCACGGCCACGGGCCTGTTCACGGTGCGCACCCGCGCCGATGTCGACGCGCTGATGGCCACCCTGCCCCATGCGACGCGCTTCGCCATCGTCGGCGGCGGCTATATCGGGCTGGAAGCGGCGGCGGTGCTCTCCAAGCTCGGCAAGCAGGTGACGCTCATCGAGGCGCTGGACCGCGTGCTCGCGCGCGTCGCGGGACCGGAACTCTCCGACTTCTTCCAGGCCGAGCATCGCGCTCATGGCGTCGACGTGCGCCTCTCCACGGGAGTGCAGGCCATCGAGACCGATGCGGATGGCCGCGCCACCGGCGTCCAGCTCGCGGACGGGACGGTGATCCCGGCAGACGCCGTGATTGTCGGCATCGGCATCGTGCCCGAGACAGGGCCGCTGATCCTTGCCGGAGCGAGCGGCGGCGATGGCGTCGACGTCGACGAATATTGCCTGACGTCGCTGCCGGACATCTATGCGATCGGCGATTGCGCAGCGCACGAGAACCGGTTCGCGGCCGGGCGGCGCATGCGCGTCGAGTCGGTGCAGAACGCGAACGATCAGGCGCGCACCGCCGTCGAGCACATATTGGGCCATGCCAAGCCCTATGACGCAGTGCCCTGGTTCTGGTCGAACCAGTATGACCTGCGGCTGCAGACGGTGGGCCTCTCGGTCGCGCATGACGATCGGGTCGTGCGAGGAGACCCGGCCACGCGCAGCTTCTCGGTCGTCTATCTGCGCCAAGGCGCGGTGGTGGCGCTGGACTGCGTGAACCGCACCAAGGACTATGTGCAGGGCCGCGCGCTCGTGCTGGCTGGTGCCAGGGTGGACCGCGAAAAGCTCGCTGATGGCGATGTGCCGCTCAAGGAGCTGACGGCGGCATAGCAACGGCCGGATCGGTCACGCCCGAAAGGCATGGCGGGAGATCGGCAACCATGGCCCGCCGGCATAATGCCAGCAGGTGAGCGCGGCGATCCGGGTGGAGCGCGGCGCGATCTCCTCCCTGAGCGCCGCGAGCGTGGCGCGGGCGGTCGCGGGCTCGACCTTGTTCTGGATCGTGATGTGCAGGCGCGGCGGATGGCGATCCTGCGGGATCAGATGCCGCGCGAAACGTTCCGCGATCGCGTGCCGAATCGCCGTCAGGCCGGGGCTGGAAAGGCCGATCGCGACGCCCGTTCCCAGCGAATAGAGACCCTCGATCCGCGCTGCCGGCCCCGGCTCTGCCGTCAGCGCCTTGAGCATCGTGCGAAGCTCCGCTTCCAGCGATGGCGGGAGATGATGGAACAGGCTGATATGCGCCGGGATCTGGTTACGCTCGGGCGGATAATGGCGCCGCCGCAGCGCCTCGGCCCAGGCCTGATCGGCGCGGACCAGCTCGGCGGTGACGATGATCGGCGCCCGGACCTCAGCCACGCTGCCCCGCCCGGATTGCAAAATCGCAAAATTGCGGCATGCTGCAACGCCTGTGAGAGGGAGGGAACGTCATGGCTGCTGGTCCTGTCGATGTCCGTGTTCCGATCTGGCCGGCGCTGGTCTTCCTGTTGTGGACCTGCCTCGGCATCGTGGCCTTCGTGATGCAATCCACCGCCGATCTCGCCGCAGTGGCCAGCGCCGATCCCTATCAGGCGAAGATCTGGGCTGAAATGCCGGATTGGGCGTGGATCGCTTATGGCCTTGCGGTGGGCGCGGGCTTCGCCGGCGCAATCGCGCTGGTCTTCCGGCTGAAGTCGGCGCTCTGGCTTGCCGCGCTTTGCCTGGTCGCGGTGCTGGCGCAGTTCGCCTACGCCTTCTTCCTGACCGACCTTCTCGCCGTGAAGGGCTGGACGAGCGCGATCTTCCCGGCGTTCATCGTCGCGATGGCAATCGCACAGCTCCTTTACGCCCGCTCGCTCTCGGCCAGGCGCGCGCTGCGCTGAAGCGGCTTACATCTCGCCGCGCTGGCGGCGCAGCTCGAACCATTTGCGGACGTTGTCGTTATGCTCCTGGAGCGTGTTCGCGAAAATGTGACCGCCCTTACCGTCCGCCACGAAATAGAGCGCGCGCGTAGGCTCCGGATGCAGCACGGCTTCAATGGAGCTGCGGCCGGGATTGGCGATCGGCCCCTTGGGCAGGCCGGTCATCGAATAAGTATTATAATCGTTCACCGCCGAGATTTCCGACTTGCGGATGCGCCGGCCGAGCGGCTTGCCCTTGGTGATCGGGTAGATGATCGTGGGATCGGCCTGCAGCATCATGCCGGTGCGCAGGCGATTGGCATAGACGCCCGCGACCAGCGGCCGCTCGCCGGCAATGGCGGTCTCCTTCTCGACGATGCTGGCCAGCGTGAGCGCTTCCTGCGGCGTCTTCACCACCAGATCGGGTGCGCGCTTGGGCCACTGCTCGGCCATGAAGTCGCTCATCGTCTTCTGCATCCGGTCGAGCACGGCCTGCCGCGTCTCGCCCCGCTGATAAGCGTAGCTGTCCGGCATCACCGATCCTTCGGCGGGCACCTCGATCGCGCCGGTCAAATCCCCGTTCGCCATCAGCCGCTCATAGACGAGGATGGAGGGCATGCCCTCCGGCACCGCCACGAGATAGTTGATCGTCTTGCCGCTCTGCAGGATCGCCAGGATGCGCGCATTGCTGGCGCCCTTGGGGATCTCATACTCGCCCGCCTTGATGACGCCCCGTCCGCCCAGCACGCGGGCACGGGTCAGGAACGCGTCGGCCGAGCCGATCGCGCCCTGTTCCTCCAGCTTGCCGGCCATGCCGCGCAAGCTCGCGCCCTCCGGCACGACGAACGTGATATCGCGCTCCAGCGGGCCCGAGCTGGTCCAGCCGAGCACGAACCAGCCCGCCAGCGCCGCCAGCGCGAGCGCCAGAATGCCGATAATGAGGCAGCCGACGCGGCGCATGGGGCGGTTAAATCGCCTTCATCACCAGGCTGGCATTGGTGCCGCCGAAGCCGAAGCTGTTGTTGAGCACGGCCTTGACCTTCCGCTGCTTGGCGACATGCGGCACCAGATCGACGCCCGCGCAATTCTCGCTGGGATTGTCGAGATTGAGCGTGGGCGGCACGATCTGGTCGCGCATGGCGAGGATGCAGAAGATGCTCTCCACCGCGCCCGCGCCGCCAAGCAGATGGCCGATAGCCGACTTGGTGGAGGACATGGAGATACCGCCAATGTCGCTGCCGAACAGGCGGCGCACCGCACCCAGCTCCAGCTCGTCGCCCAGCGGCGTCGAAGTGCCATGGGCATTCACATAATCGATGTCGCTGAGCGCGAGGCCGGACTTGCGGATCGCCATCTCCATGGAGCGGAACGCGCCCGAACCTTCCGGGTGCGGCGCCGTCACGTGATAGGCATCGCCCGAGAGGCCATAGCCGATCACCTCGGCATAGATCTTCGCGCCGCGCGCCTTGGCCCGCTCATATTCTTCGAGCACGACCACGCCCGCGCCCTCGCCCATCACGAAGCCGTCGCGGCCCTCGTCCCAGGGGCGGCTGGCGCGCCACGGCTCGTCGCGGAACCCCGTCGAGAGCGCACGCGCCTGGCCGAAGCCGGCAATGCCGATCGGGCAGATCGCGCTTTCCGAGCCGCCAGCGAGCATCACGTCGGCATCGTCCATCGCGATCATCCGCGCGGCGTCACCGATCGAGTGCGCGCCGGTCGAGCAGGCGGTGACGACGGCATGATTGGGGCCCATCAGCCCATATTTGATCGAAACCTGACCCGAGATCAGGTTGATGAGTCGGCCATGGACGAAGTGCGGCGAGACGCGCTTGGGGCCCTTGTGCTCCAGCACGAGGGATTCGCTCTCAATGCCCGGCAGGCCGCCAATGCCCGAGCCGATCGAGCAGCCCGCGCGCAGCCGCTCCGCCTCGCTCATCTCGGTGAGGCCGGCGTCTTCCAGCGCCTGCCCGGCCGCATCGATGCCGAAGATGATGAACGGATCGACCTGCCGCTGGACCTTGTGGTCCACGCGCTTGTTGGGGTCGAAACCATATTCATGGTCCGGCGCCTTCACTTCGCACGCATAATTGGTGTGGAAGTCTGTGGCATCAAAGCGGGTTATCGTCCCGGCGCCCGATTTCGCGGCGATGATGTTCGCCCAGCTCGTCTCCACGTCTGCACCCAGCGGCGAGACCATGCCGAGACCCGTTACGACGACACGACGCATGTCACTCTCCTACCCGTTGCGCGGCTGCCCTTGCGTCCCGCAGCCCGGCAAAAAGCGAAACGGCCCTCCTCTGGCGAGCGAACCCGCGAC
>JAFKLU010000442.1 GCA_017304105.1 Sphingomonadales bacterium | reverse complement strand
TCGCGCCTGGGCAATGGCGTGAAGCGAGGGTGGGTGGCGGATCGGGACCGATTTGAACCTGGGCTCCTGCCTTCGCAGGAGCACAAGGTGTCCATCCAAGGAAGGCAAGCTGTAGCCCGACCTGAAGCCGGGGCGACAAACAGCGCCGCCGCGCCCGCCGCTTACCCGCAGCGCGCGCTGGTCAGCAGCATCTGCTCGTCATAGCTGACGGTCAGCCGGTCGGGCCGGAAGTCCATGGTCATCGCCATGCCGGGGGCGCCCCAGCGCAGGCTCCTGGCACCGCTTTTGGCGAGCAGTTCCGCGCCCAGTTTGCTCGTCACCTTGCGGCCGACATAGGCATCGAGCCCGCTGGCCTCGCAATTGCCCGCCGTCTCGGATGGTGTTGCGGGGCCTTGCGTGCCGGTGGCGGCGCAGGCCGGCAGGATCATCAGGGCGGGCAGGACGAGGATTGCGCGCATTTCAGTTCTCCTGTCAGCTCTCCGTGCGGGTCATCAGCAGCTTGCCGTCCCGCACCGCGAAGGCCATGCGTCCCTCGACCAGATCCAGCGCGTCACGGCCGAACTGCTCGAAACGCCAGCCCTCCAGGATCGGCAGGCCATTGCGCACGCCCGCGGCGAGCAGCTCCAGATCGTCCGAGCGAGCCAGCAGCCGCGCCGCGACGTTGATCTCACGCGAGCGGATCTTGAGCAGCAGTTTGAGGAGGTCGGCGACGAGCGTGCCTTCCCGGCCAAGCCCCGGCCGGCTCGGATCGCGCTCGGGCATTTCCTCACGGGGGAGGGGAGCTGCATTCCCGATCGCGTTCATCAGCCGTGCGCCGATATCGTTGGTCTTCCAGCTCGCCGAGAGACCGCGCACCTTGCCCAGTTCCTCCTGGCTGCGCGGCGGGTGGGAGGCGATGTCCGCCAGCGTCTCGTCCTTCACGATGCGGCCGCGCGGCAGGTTCTTCTCGCGCGCTTCCATCTCGCGCCAGGCCGCGATGGCTTTCAGGCGGCCGAGCACCTCCGCCTTGCGGCTGGAGATGCGCACGCGCTTCCAGGCCTCGCCTGGGTCGACGCTGTAATTGGAGGGATCGGCGAGGCGCTCCATCTCCTGATCGAGCCAGATGCCGCGTCCAGTCTTGCGCAGTTCGTCCAGCATCCGCGGGAAAATCTCGGCGAGATGGGTCACGTCGCCAATCGCATAATCGATCTGGCGCTTGTCCAGCGGGCGGCGCGCCCAGTCAGTGAAGCGGGCGCCCTTGTCGAGATGGATGCCGAGCCAGCTGTCCACGAGGTTGGAATAGCCGATCTGCTCGCCCTGGCTGAGCGCCATGCTGGCGATCTGCGTGTCGAACAGCGGATGCGGGGTCTTGCCGGTCAGGTTGAAGACAATCTCGATATCCTGCCCACCGGCGTGGAAGATCTTGAGCACGTCCTCATTGTTCACCAGCAGGTCCAGCAGGGGAGCAAGGTCCAGCCCCGGCGCCTTGGGGTCGATCGCGGCGGCTTCCTTGCCGTCCGATATCTGGACGAGGCACAGCTCCGGCCAGAAGGTGTTCTCGCGCATGAACTCTGTGTCCACCGCCACGAAGTCGGCGGTCGCCATACGCTTGCACAGGGCTTCGAGCGCGGCATTCTCGGTAATCAGTGGATGGATTTGCATATGGCAAGTGATCTTATTATGGGCCGTTTCCTCGATCGGAAGCCGGGGCGACGTGCGGGAAAGTGCGTCTCTTAGCTTCCCAACCGAACTTTGTCGCCCGTCTTTGTCACTCATCCTGCGGTCCCGCAATGCCGGGGCACGAAATAAAGGCCAGTAAGATGCACGCCTATCGAACGCACACCTGCGGAGAGCTCCGTTCCAGCCACACCGGCGAGACGGTCCGGGTGTCCGGCTGGGTCCATAGGAAACGCGCGATCATTACGGCATGGTGCAGATCGTGACCGAAGTGGACGGCCCGGTCTTCTCCGTGATCGAGAGCCTGCGGGCCGAGAGCGTGGTGACCATCACCGGAAGGGTGGAGAGCCGCGCCAAGGAAGCCGTGAACCCCAATCTGCCGACCGGCGAGATCGAGATCCGCGCCGTTGAGGCGACGGTCCAGTCGCAGGCGCAGGAGCTGCCGGTGCCGGTGGCGGGCGAGCAGGAATATCCCGAGGAGCAGCGCCTGCGCTATCGCTTCCTCGATCTGCGCCGCGAGAAGGTGCACGCGAACATGATGCTGCGCAGCAACGTCATCGCCTCGCTGCGCCGCCGGATGATCGACCAGGGCTTCACCGAGTTCCAGACGCCGATCCTGACTGCCAGCTCGCCGGAAGGCGCGCGTGACTATCTGGTGCCCAGCCGCGTGCATCCGGGCAAGTTCTATGCGCTGCCGCAGGCGCCGCAGATGTTCAAGCAACTGCTTATGGTCGCCGGTTTCGACCGCTATTTCCAGATCGCGCCCTGCTTCCGCGACGAGGACGCGCGCGCCGACCGCTCGCCGGGCGAATTCTACCAGCTCGACTTCGAGATGAGCTTCGTGACGCAGGAGGACGTGTTCACCGCGATCGAGCCGGTGCTGCACGGCATCTTCGAGGAATTCGCCAACTGGCGCGACTATGAGCGCACGGTGAGCCCGGCCCCGTTCCGTCGCATCCCGTACCGCGAATCGATGCTCAAATATGGCAACGACAAGCCGGACCTTCGCAATCCGCTGCTCATCACCGATGTGTCCGAGCATTTCGTCGGGTCGGGCTTCGGCATTTTCGCCAGCATCGTCGAGAGCGGCGGCGTGATCCGTGCGATCCCGGCACCGGGTGCGGGCGCGGGCAGCCGCAAGTTCTTCGACGATATGAACAACTGGGCGCGCTCGGAAGGCTATTCGGGCCTTGGCTACATCAACATCAAGGACGGCACGCCGGGCGGCCCGATCGCCAAGAACCATGGCGAGGAAGCGACCGCGAAGCTGATCGAGGCGCTGGGCCTTGGCCCCAATGACGGCGTGTTCTTCGCCGCCGGCAAGGAAACGCAGGCGGCGCGTCTCGCGGGCCTCGCGCGCACGCGGGTCGGCGAACAGCTGAACCTGATCGACAAGAACCGCTTCGAGCTGTGCTGGATCGTCGACTTCCCGATGTTCGAGTATGACGAGGACGCCAAGAAGGTCGATTTCAGCCACAATCCCTTCTCGATGCCGCAGGGCGAGCTGGAGGCGCTGGAGACCAAGGATCCGCTGGATATCCTCGCCTGGCAATATGACATCGTGTGCAACGGCGTGGAGCTGTGCTCCGGCGCGATCCGGAACCATCGGCCCGAGATCATGTACAAGGCGTTTGAGATCGCCGGCTACACCAATGAGGATGTCGAGGCGAACTTCTCCGGCATGCTAAATGCGTTCAAGTACGGCGCGCCGCCCCACGGCGGCGCGGCGCCGGGCGTCGACCGCATCGTGATGCTGCTCGCCGATGAGCCGAATCTGCGCGAGGTCGTCCTCTTCCCGATGACCCAGAAGGCAGAAGACCTGATGATGGGCGCGCCCGCCCCGGCGACGCTCAAGCAACTGCGCGAGCTGAGCATCCGCGTGGTGGAGCCGACCAAGAGCTGAGTGTGGACATGCCGGTCAGGAAGTCGCGTCTTGCAGCGCGGCCACTGACCGGCCTTACAGCGCGCGACGAGGCGCCAGCGATCAGGCGCCGACCTGAGCGATCAGGCGCCGACCTGCAAGCTTTCGAAGGCCCTGGCAATCAGCGTGATCGAGCGCAGCCGCGCAGCCGGGTCGTAGGTCGGGCTGTGGACGATCACTTCATCGACCTGCGTGCGGGCGATGAAGCGCTTGATGCCCCGCGCGACATCCTCCTGCGTGCCGAAGCTGCTGCATTGGAGAACCCGGCCCAGCATCTCGCCGATGGCAGGATCGAGACTCGCCCCATAATTCTCCACCGGCGGCGGCAGCTTGCCGGGGCGGCCGGTGCGCAGCGCCACGAAATTCTGCATCATCGAGCTCGCGACATAGTCCGCCTCCGCGGCGGTGTCGGCGGCGATGGCGCTCATCGCGGCGGCGGCATAGGGCTCGCGCAGGTGGGCGGAGGGGCGGAAATCGCGGCGATAGATCATCAGCGCTTCGTCCAGCAGGTCCGGCGCGAAGTGTGAGGCGAAGGCGTAGGGCATTCCAAGCGCGGCGGCGAGCTGCGCGCCGAACAGGCTGGAGCCGAGAATCCACATCTCCACCGGGGCGCCCCGGCCCGGTACCGCGAGGATGCCGACATCGGGCTCGCCGGTGAAGTGGGCGCGCAGCTCGATGACGTTGCGCGGGAATTCCTCCGCCTCGCGCATGAAGTCCCGCCGCAGCGCACGGGCAACGCGATTGTCAGCGCCCGGTGCGCGACCAAGGCCGAGATCGATGCGACCGGGAAACAGTGCATCGAGCGTGCCGAACTGCTCGGCGATGACCAAAGGCGAGTGATTGGGCAGCATGATTCCGCCAGAGCCGATGCGGATGCGGCTGGTGGCATGGCCCGCCTCGGCGATGATGAGCGCGGTTGCCGCCGCCGCCACACCGGAGAGGCCATGATGCTCGGCCACCCAGTAACGGTGGTAGCCGCACGCCTCGACATGGGCGGCGACAGGGCCGACGCGGCGGATGGCATCGGCCGGCTCCTCGCCTTCGACGACATTGACGAGATCCAGGAACGAGAGCTTGGTCATGGGCCGAAGATGGTCCTCTCCATGGCGTGGTGCAACCAATGCCTTCCTTCAGGCGGTCACGTGACGCGCCAGACCCACAGCTTGATCCCGCTCGCGTAGCGCGCGCCCGAGCAGATGAAGATGCTTCGGTTCATCCACTCATAGCGGCCGTTTGGCGCGATGAATTCCGGGACGGTGCGGAAATAATATTCGGCCGGATCGACCTCTTCCCCCGCGGCGAGGCGCGCCATCACTTCCGGCGGACCGTGGCGCAGGCCGCGATTGCGAATCTGGATCACCACATCGTCATCCGTGTGGATCGCATAAATGGCATCCGCGACGGTCACGCCGTCCGGCCGCGTGAGCTGCCAGTCCGACGCGCTGCCGAGGAGCTGCCCGCGGATCAATGGCCCTTCGACCCGGCCGCCGCTGTGGATCGGAATGATCCTGCGCGTGCCATCCACCGTCTGGCCGATGGGGATAGGGGCATCGAGCGCCCCTTCGGCTTCATAGACGAATTCGAGGCCGGGTTGAATCATGCGGTGGGTTCCTTTGTCAGCGTTGATCGGTGATGGCCTTGAAATAGCGCAGCGTTTCCTCGTTCACTGCCGGAGGCACGACGGGCGGATGATAGCTGAGCTTGACGATCACCGTTTTCGTGGCCGGGTGAACGTAGATCATCTGGCCGGCGAGGCCCACGGCGGCAAAGGCGCCCGGTTCCTTGTCCACCTGCCAGAACTGCAGGCCATAGCCGGGCCGTTCCGCATTGCCCGTGGGGAGCATCGTCGTCGCCGCGCGCATCCAGTCCGCCGGCACGATCTGTCGGTTACCGCGCTTGCCGCCGTTGAGCATCATCATGCCCAGGCGGCCAAAATCGCGAAGCGTGGCGTTATAGCCCATGCCGGAGAGTTCGCGCCCCACGCCCACCGGCCCGTCCGCGATCCAGTAGGCGTCCGCCTCCGCGCCGAGCGGCGCCCAGAGATTGGCCTGGGTGTAGGCGGCAAGGGGCTGCTGCGTGGCGCGCTCAATGGCCCAGCCGAGCACGGCAGTGTCGATCGTCGCATAGTTGAAATGGCTGCCCGGCGCCCATTTGCGCCCGATGGTGCGCGCGGAATCGGCGAAGCGCGCCTTGTTCTGCACGATGGCATTCTCGTGGTTCACCGCCGCCGGGCTCGGGTTGGCGCCGAAATCGTAGCGCTCTTCATAGTCGACGCCGGACCGCATCTGGAGGATGTGGCGCAGCGAGACGCCGTCATAGCCGCCGCCCTTGAGCTCGGGCACATAAGCGGTGACGGGATCGTCGATGGACTTGATGGCGCCTTGCTCCACGGCGATGCCGAGCAGCATCGAGGTGATCGACTTTGCCATCGAGAAGCTGATGAAACGGGTGCCAGCGTCCGAGCGGTTGCGGTAATCCTCGAACAGGATCTTGCCATCGCGAATGACGAGGAAGGCGTTGGTGTAGGTCTTCTCCGCCCAGGCGTCATAGCCGGTCGGCATCGTGAAGCCGCTTGCGCGCGGGAGCTGCCAGACCGGCCCGGCGCGCTTCACCGGGCGCGAGTCGAACAGCCGGTCGTTGTCGCGGAAGGTGAAGCTGTTGATGTCGGCGTTCAGCCACTGCCGGCGCATGGAGATCACGGCCGGGGAAGGGGCGCTGGCACCTTCTTGAGCGTGGGTCGGTGTGCTGGCGGTGCCGAGTAGCGCCAACGAAAGCGTCAGACCGGCGATCAGGCGCATTGTCTCTCCTCCCCATGGTGCCGGCTGTGCCGGTCGCGCATTTCATTCCCTCGCCCCGATCTCGGGGCGAGGGAACATGTGATTATGCCGCTTCCCTGGCCAGCCCTATATCCTCTGCATTGGCCCAGTTACCGTGCAGGCCGAAGCGGAGCGCGAAGGGGATGTGGATCGTGGCGACCGGCCCCTTCTCGATGTTGAGCGCCTCGAAGATCAGCAGGTCGCTCTTGTGCTCGTCGAGCCTGTTGCACACCTGCACGATCCAGCCGTCGCCTTCCGGCGCGTCTTTGGAGCGCGGGATGAAGGCCGGCTCCTGCAGCGAGCTGGTCGGCCCGCACCACCAATGCTGCTCCTTCTTCGTCTCATGGTCGATGTGGAACAGGCAGTTCATCAGGAAGCCGCCAGCGCTGCCGCCCTTGAGCTCGACGGGGCGCTTCATGTCCATCTCGAGCATCCAGCCATGGCGATAGGGCAGGCCGGTCATGCGATCGTCGATGCGCGGGAACTCGCCGACCGTCTCGGTCAGCCGCTCCACGCTGGCGAACTCCTCGCTGTTCGAAGCGAGGTCGACCGTCCAGCGCGTGAGGCGGCTCGCGGCCTGCATCGGGTTGAACGGGGCGCCGTGCACGTCCGGGAAGAAAGGGAACATGTTGTTCTCCGCTTCCGGCACGTCGATGCTGACCTTGGTGCCGTCCTGGAAGGCGTTCATCACGTGGCTGGCGAAGCAATTGTCTCGCTTGAACCAGCGGATGTCCTCCTGCCGCGTGTCTGCGCGGCGCGGAATGATGCCGAGATAGACGGGCATGGTGGTGTCGAAGCCGAAATGCGGCAGGCCCTTCTCCAGCCGTTCCCAGCTGCCGATCGACGGCACGATGTGGAGCACCAGATAGTCCTTCGTCACGCCGAAGTCGTGCATCATGCAGTAGTATGGCGCCTTGAACCACACTTCGTGGAGCAGCTCGCCTTCCGGGCTCACCTCATAATAGCAGACATCGTCCGTGCAGAGGCCGCTCGCGGCATAGCCGATCGCGATCATGTTGCCGGTGGCCGGGTCGATCTTGGGGTGCGCGGTGAAGGTCTGGCCGGTCATCTTGCCGCCGAACTTCTCGAAGCCGACCGTCTCCATCGTGTCCGGCTCCATGAGCAGCGCCGGGCTGTCCTCCTTCATCGCCCACAGCTTGCCGGCATGGATGAAGGCATTGGTATTGGCCGTGGAGCGGATCTGGCCCTTCACCGATTCATCGTCGGTTAGCGGGTTGCGATAGGCGCCGAACAGGCCCTTGTTCGCGGCATTCTCCAGCTTCCACTTGTCCGTCTTCGCCCAGCGCTGGCGGATGTCGCACTGGCCGTCGTGGATATGGAAGCGGGTGATCATCCCGTCGCCATTGAAGCTGATGTCGTCGCCAAGGCGCGGCGGGAACTGCGGATCCGGCTGGACCCGGAAGAAGGCACCGTTCAGCTCGGGCGGAATCGTGCCCTCATGTGCCAAATTGGGAATGTCGCACTCGATGCGTGACGGGGCGTTGAAGCCGGTGAAAGCTGGCGAATCCGGAAAATGTGCCATGTCTTGCTCCTCTCGGCGAGAATTGTATGCTATGCTTACGAAATCGGCAAAGTTTTTGCGCCGGGTCAGACAGGAAAGTGAACGGATTTTTGGCGGAGCGCGAGTTGGAAGCCATTGAAACCAAGCCTTCGGGCGATTCCGCCGGCGCCGTTAGCGCCGGAGCGGCCCCTGCTCGGCCGGGCGCCGCGCGCTGTGAGGAAGAGGGCGTCGGCGCGATCGACGACATTATCGGCTTCCACATTCGCCTCGCGCATGGCGCCACCTATCGGCACTTTACCGAGACCTTCACTGAACTGGGGCTCACCCAGAAGATGGTCTCCGTGCTCTGGCTCATCAACGATCATCCGCATATCGCGCAGGCCGATATCGGCCGCCGGCTGCAGATGGACCGCGCGACCACCATGGCGATCGTCAACCGCCTCGAAGCGCGCAACCTGCTCGTGCGCGGCGAATCGACCATTGACCGCCGCCGGCAGACGTTGAACCTCACCGACGTGGGGGAAACCGCCCTGATCGATGCACGCAAGGCGATCGACGCGCATGAGAGCTGGCTGAAGTCGCGTTTCACCAAGCGAGAAGCAGCGTTGCTCATCGAGCTTTTGCGCCGTATTCACGAATAGATTCGGCTCGCCAGACTGCCGAAGCAAACTGAAGAGTCTTCGGGGGATAATCATACATGGCTGCAACGGATCCACGCCAGATCATCAATGATTCCACCATGTCCGTGCGACAGTGGATCGTTGTGGTGCTCATGGTCCTGCTCAATGCGCTGGACGGGTTCGACGTGCTGTCGAGCGCCTTCGCGGCGCCGGGCAT
Source organism: Sphingomonadales bacterium (assembly GCA_017304105.1). GTDB lineage: Bacteria > Pseudomonadota > Alphaproteobacteria > Sphingomonadales > Sphingomonadaceae > Sphingobium. Next base: position 598 of record JAFKLU010000442.1, on the reverse strand, counting down.
CTCCAAGGAATGGGGCGTGCCGCGCTCCGCGCTTGGCATCGTGCTGTCGGCCGAACTGGTCGGCATGGGCTTCGGCTCTGTGATTCTGGGCGGCGTGGCCGATCGGGTTGGCCGCAAGCCCGCCATGCTGGTCTGTCTCGTCATCATGGCGATCGGCATGTATTGCGCGCATGCGGCGGGCGCCGTGACGCCGCTCACCATCTGGCGCTTCATCACGGGCCTCGGCATCGGCGGCATGCTGGCCGCGACCAACGCCGTGACAGCGGAAATGACGAGCAAGGCCGGGCGCAGCGTCGCAATGGCGCTCTATGTGATCGGCTATCCGCTCGGCGCTGTGGTGGGCGGCATCGTCGCCCAGCAATGGCTGCTGGTGTCGTTCGACTGGCGCGCGGTCTTCATGTTCGGCGCCGTCGTGACGGCGATCATGATCCCGCTGGTCATGCTGCTCGTGCCCGAAACGCCCGCTTTCTACATGGCGACGCGCCCGGCCGGCGCGATGATCCCCGCCACGCGGCGGCGCCCTCACCGCTCTATCCCGTCTACCAACAGCTGTGGGGTTTCTCGTCGTTCACCCTGACCGGCGTCTTCGCGATCTACG
>JAFKLU010000441.1 GCA_017304105.1 Sphingomonadales bacterium | reverse complement strand
TCGGCCCTCGATCCGCTCGGCCGGCCGTAACCCGCATGCGCTACGCACCGGACGCGGAGGAGATAGAGCGGCTCGCGCGCGCGGCGATCGCGGCCATGCCGCCCGTCTTCCGCGAGCATCTGCTGGAGCTGCCGATTTTCGTCGAGGATTTCGCCGAACAATCGGTGCTGGAGGATCTCGGCATCGAAGACCCGTGGGAGCTGAGCGGCCTCTATGAGGGCAGACCACTCACGCAGGAAAGCATCTGGGCCTCCGGCGAGTTCCCCTCCCGCATCCGCCTCTACCGCCGCCCGCTGCTCGACGAATGGGTCGACACCGGCGTGTCACTGGAGGATCTCATCACCCATGTCCTCGTGCACGAGGTCGGCCACCATTTCGGCTTCTCGGACGAGGACATGCACGCGATCGAGGAAGGGATGCGCGAGAGCTGAGCAGGGACGCGCCTAACGCCCCTGGTTGCGCCAGCGATTGATCGTGCGTTCGAGGATTTCGTCCTCGCCGCCGCTCTGGCTCCACAGCTCCGAGAAGACCGGGTCAGCCGAGGCGGGGCGACGGGAGGGCTCAAGATTGTCGAACGCGACGCGGATCGGCACGGTGACGCCCTCGCCGCAGACCACGCATTCGCGGTTACGCAGGGCGGGGATGGCATCCAGGAAACCGCGCGAGCCTTCCGGCATCGCTGCCTTCACGAAATTCTGGTCGCGGTCGTTGTTGAGGCGCATCGCGATGATCGTGCCGCACTGGGAGAGCACGCCTTCGGCAAGGTCCGACGGGCGCTGCGTGATGAGCCCCAGCGACACGCCATATTTGCGGCCTTCCTTGGCGATGCGCTCCAGAATCTTGCGGACGCTCTGCCCCTCGCCGACATTGGTCGAGGGGATGTAGCGGTGCGCTTCCTCGCAGACGAGCAGGATTGGCTTCTGCTCCTCGTCGCGCGCCCAGATGGCGAAGTCGAAGATGAGCCGCGCCATCACCGAGACCACGACATGGGTGATTTCGGAGGGCATGGCCGAGGTGTCGATGATGGAGATCGGTTTGCTCAGCGCCGGCAGGCGGAACACCTTGGCGAGGAAGGCCTGCATCGAATCCGCCACCAGCATGCCGGAGAACATGAAGCTGAAGCGCGGATCGCTCTTGATCTCGTCGAGCCGGGTGCGCAGGCGGATATAGGGCAGCGAGCTGGTGGTCTTCTCCAGCTTGCCCATCTCGTTCGCGAGGATCGCGCCCAGATCCGAGAGCAGATAGGGCACCGGCGAATCCACCGTGAGGCGGCCAATCCCTTCCGCCGCGCGATTGCGCGCGCGGGCGGCGAGCAGGCACTTGGCGAGGATGTCGCAATCCTGCGCGCGCTCCGGCCCCTTGGACGTGACGAGCACTTCGCAATGCTCCTCGAAGTTCATCAGCCAGTAGGGCAGCTCCAGATTGCTGGCATTGTAGACCGCGCCATTCTCGGCGAAGGCCGCGCCATATTCGCCATGCGGGTCGATCATCACGATATGGCCCTGTGGCGCCATGTCGCAGATGCGGTGCAGGATGAGCGCGGCGGAGGTCGACTTGCCGGTGCCGGTGGAGCCGAGCAGCGCGAAATGCTTGCCGAGCAGCGAATCGATGAGCAACGCGGCGCGCGTCGACTCGGTCGGATAGACGGTGCCGATCTCGATCCGCATCTGGTCCTGCGCCGAGTAGATCTCGTTCATGTCGGCACTGGTGACGGCATAGACCTGCGTGCCGGGCACGGGGAAGCGGGTGACGCCGCGGCGGAAGCGGAAGATCCGGCCGGTCAGCTGCTCCTGATCGCCCTCGCCAAGGAAGTCGATGTCGGCGACGACATGGCCACTGGCGCGCGAATCCAGCAACAGGGTGCGGACGCTCGCGACGAGCCAGCAATTGCCGACGCGCATCTTGAGCTGACTGCCTACCTGGCCCGCCATGGCAACGGTCGGATCGGCATGGGTGGAGAGCTGCTCCATCGCGCTGATATCGAGCAGGACTTTCGCCGATCCGCCAAAAATGCCGGAGACGACGCCGATGGTCAGATCGGAGAGGCGGCGCTGCGGCGCGGCTGGCGCCTTCGTCTCGGTTGCGCCCAAGCCCAGATTGCCGGTCATGAAGTTCATCAGAGCCCTCGCCTCAAAGCGTTATGCGATGGGCAAGGCGCTATCAGAAAGGCGTAAACAAAGTCCTGCGCTGGGGATGGAAGGGCGCGGAAATCCGCGCTCCGCGCGGTCAGCCGAACGCGCCGCGAACCCGGCCCGCGACGAAGCCCGCGAACAGGCCCATGGCGAGCGCCAGCACGACCGCGACCAGCCCATAAGCGATGTCATGATCTTCCGCGAACTGGCCGATCAGGCGCTCGAACCCCGTCTTGCGCACCTCGATCTCGCGGGTGGCGGCGGCGAGCACGCGGCCATCCTGCACCAGAAAGGTCTCGGCCGTATAAGTTCCGGTAACGACGCGCGCGGAGAGCGGCAGACGGGCGCGATAAAGCACCCCGTCGGTGATCTCGACCGACCCCGGCGCCTCCAGATAAAGGCCGTCGCGCTGCTTGAGATCGTTCAGGCCCTTGGCGAAACGACCGATCTCGTTCGTGTCGCTGAGCGAGGCGGGCGAGAGCTGCAGCTTGTCCAGCCCGAACTCGTAGATGGCGGCCGTGCGCTCGTCGACCAGCCTGTCGATGGGCTTCGAGGAGGCGACCGCATAGAAGCTCGGCGCGGAGCGGAAATCGATGCTGTCGGCATTCACCCATATGCCGGCGATCTTGCGCTTCTCGCGCATGGTGATCGCCTGGCTCGGCCCCTTGAGCACGACGATGATGTCCGCCGGCTTCTCGGGCGCGCGGCCGCCCGGATAGAGGATGGCGCCGAACAGAAGCAGCTCGGCACCGGTGAAGCTGAAGCGGATCTCGACGGTGCGTTGCGAGACGTCCGGCACGAGCTGCGGCGCGGCGGGCTGCGCACAGGCCGCGCCCGGCAGGACCAGGGCGATCAGCGCCAGCAGGGCGGCCAGCAGCCTCATTGCAGCACCACCGTGAAAATCTCGTCCGGCCGCCAGCCCAGGCCCAGCGCCATGCGGATCGCCACGATCAGCACGATGAGGGCCAGCGTCACGCGCAGATATTCGGGCCGGACGCTCATCGAGATGCGCCCGCCGATCTGCGCGCCGGTGACGCTGCCGATGAGCAGCAGGAAAGCGAGTACCAGGTCCACCGCATGGGTAGTCGTGGCATGGACCATGGTCGTCGCCATCGTCACGAAAAGGATCTGGAACAGCGAGGTGCCGATGACGAGTTGCGTCGACATGCCGAGGATGTAGATCATCGCGGGCACGAGCACGAAGCCGCCGCCAATGCCCATCAGCATGGTCATGATGCCCGAGAAGATGCCGAGCAGCAGCGGCGCGAAGGGCGAAATGTAGAGCCCCGAGGCATAGAAGCGCCAGCGCAGGGGCAGCGCGGAGACCAGCGGATGATGCCGCCGCTTCTTCGCCTGCGGTCGCTCGCCGCGCCGGGCCATGATCAGGGCATGGATGGATTCCTTCGCCATCAGGAAGCCGATCGAGCCCAGCATCAGCACGTAGAGGATGCCGATCACCGTATCGATCTGGCCGAGCCGTTCCAGCAGGCGGAAGATGAATGCGCCGATCACCGCGCCGATGACGCCGCCCACCACCATCACCGAGCCCATGGTGAAATCGATGGTCTTGCGGCCGAAATGGCTGACCACGCTGGAGACGCTGGCGCCCATCACCTGCGTGGCGGAGGAGGCCGCCGCGACCGTCGGCGGGATGCCGTAGAAGATCAGCAGCGGTGTCGTCAGGAAGCCGCCGCCGACGCCGAACATGCCCGAGAGCAGGCCGACCAGTCCGCCGAGCCCGATGATGACGAGCGCATTTACCGACAGATTGGCGATCGGCAGATAAATATCCATGTTGCCCTCGGTAATCGCAAAGCCGTCGCGCCAAAAGGGGCGAGGCGCGTTGGACATGCTAAAATTGCGTCACGAGCGTGACGGCCGGTCCGCTGTCGGGTCGCGCATCGCCCGCGATCCGCATGCGCCACTCGGCCGAAAAGCGCATCGCAGCCCCGCGGATCGGCAGGCGCAGCTTGAGTTCGGGGCCGATGTCGAGCCGCGAGGCGCCCGGCTGGACACTGCCCGAGAGGCTGGCGCCCAGCGTGACGCGGCGCGCCTCCCCCGGCGCCGTCAGGCGATAGCCGAGGTTCATCTTGCCGTCCGCGAAGCCATCGCCTTCACGCAGGCCGACGATGCCCGCCTGTACATAGCTTTCCATCTCGATGGCCGGCGCGATGTCCCGCGGGCCTGTGCCGCCCGCCGCCAGCAGGGCGAAGCCGTTGCGGCCGCCCGTCCCCAGAGCCTGCCGCCGCTCGGCGAGGAACGAGATGGGCAGCCGTCCCGGTCGCCAGGCGAGGCCGAGCGCCGCCTCCTCCGAAGCGGGACCGACAAAGGCGCGGCTGGCGCGCCCATAGACGGTCAACTCGCCCCTGCCGCCACCGCCGGCAAGGCGATAATCGATGCGCGCGCCTGCCTGAGAGCCGCCGAGCAAGGGCGCCCGGGAGAAGCCATTGCCGACCTCCGGGCGCCACAGCAGCCATGCCGCGCCCGACCAGCGGCGCTCCCCGCCGGCGCGCGGCGTTAACCGCGCGCCCGCTCCCGGCGCGGCAGGATTGCCCTGCCCCTCGCCCTTCGCGACGATCCGGCCGATCCGCTCCACCAGCCCGCCGGCCGTCCCCGGCTCGGCGAAGCCGCTGGCGCCGCCCAGCAGCATGTCGGCCATGTCTCCGTCCTGACCACTTCCCGCAATCACCGGCCCGCCGAAAATGGCCGGTGCGGCCGCCGCCCCCTTACCCGGGCCCGCATCGCTTCGTGCGATATCAGGGCCGGGGGCCGGCTCCGCCTGCTTCATAAGCTTTGTCTTGCGTGCCGAACGCAGCCCCATCTGCCGGGGCGGCGCATCAGGTTGGGCGATGCTCCAGACTGTCGGCGCGAGCAGCGCGACCGCGCGCAGGCCGATCCAGCCGCCGAGCAGCAGCTTCATGAAGCGCAGCGGCCGGCCGGCGGATCTCATGATGCGTCGGGCACCGCCGCGTCGGGAAAGCGATGCGCTGTCTTGTCCCACGCGAGCGCCTGACCGCGCAAATGGCCCAAATACAGCACGGCCGCCCGCCGCGCCGCCATGATGGCGATGACGTTCGCCATGACGTTGCGCGGAATGGAAAGCAGCGCCTGCCCCGGTCCATAGGCCCGCCACACAAAGGCCATGCGCACCAGCAGTCGCCAGAGGAGGACCGCCGTCGTCGGGAACAGGAGGCTCGGCAGCGGCTCAGGCAGCGGCCTGGCTTGCCAGCCGCCCAGCAGCGCGGCCAGACCGAGCGGGCCGGAAAGGAGAACCGCCACATAGGCGATCAGGATCACGAGCGCCGAGAGCATCGAGCGCCGATCACGCAGGCGCATCCAGCCCTCCCGCCAGCCGCCGCTCCAGCCGAGCCGATCCCAGCCGGCAAGGGCGATGCCGACGATCCACCGCGCCTTCTGCCGGATTGCCGCGTTCAGCGTATCCGGGAAGAATTCCTGCGTCGCGATGAGTTCGCCCGTCTCGTCGCGCATGCGCACCAGGATCCCGCGCCCGCCCGCCTCGCCGACGCGCAGGCCAAGCTCGTAATCCTCGGTGAGACTGCCGGCATCGAACGGCTTGCCGTTCCGCTCGGCGGCAATCGAGCCGAGCGCCGCGCGGTTGAAGCCGCAGCCCACCCCGGCCGAAGGCAGCGCGGCGCCGACCAGTTCGCGCACCCAGAGCGACTTCGCATGGGCCTCCGCGAACTCGTCGCAATAATGGCCGGAAATCCAGCGCGACCGGGCCGAGGCGAGCGGTAGCACCGGCAGTTGCACCAGCGCGAAGCGGGGCGCGAGCAGGCCGATCACCCGCAGCGCATCCTTGTGCACGACATCCTCGGCATCGTGCAGCACGACGGCGATCACCTCACGCCCCTCCGCCGCTTCCCAGCGCCGCAGCGCGCCCCAGAGATGATTGAGGCAATCCGCCTTGGTCGTCGGCCCCTCATCGTCATTGAACACCATCTGGATATGCCGGGGATGCTGCGTGGCAACGTTCAGCACCGCCTCGATGGTCGGCCGGTCATTCGGATAGACGCCCACGAAGATGCGAACCTGCTCGCCTTTCCATTTGGCAAGGCACCGCCGCAGCATGGGCTCGATCACCGCCGCCTCATCCCAGGCCGGCACGAACACGGCGATCGGCCCGGCCGCGCCGGGCGGCGGCAGAGAGCGCGCGTCCATGCGCGGAATGCGGGAATAGACGGTGAGCGAGCGCCAGCAACGCCGCACGATGTAGATGAGATCGATCAACAGATCGTCGATGCCGCCGATCAGCAATCCAACCGCGGCGAAGAGCAGCAGTTCGTTGCGCAGCAGCTCGAGCGCCGAGAAAGCCGGACTCAATCTCCCCCCTTTTGCAGGCGCCCCCATGCCTGCGCTCCGGCATCTGAGCCCAAGCCCATGCGTGCGCAAGACTTATTTACGTAAATGCATAGGTTTACCTGCATTTTAACACGCCGCGGCCGCGCCACCGCATTTGACGCCCGCGCCCCCGCTCGCTAGCGAAACAGCATGGCTTTAAATGTTCCGCCCCGGTCCGCCTTGCGCGCCTTTCTCGCCGGAGAGGCGGGCGGCGGGGCGTTGCTCATCCTCGCTTCGGCGGTCGCGATCGCCCTGGTCAATCTCTCGCCGGGCTCGTCGGAGGCCTATCACCACCTGCTGCACATGCCGCTCGGCCACACGCTCTCGGCCAAGCTCGGCGAGATGACGCCGCATCTGTGGATCAACGATGGGCTGATGGCGATCTTCTTCTTCGTCGTCGGGCTGGAGATCAAGCGCGAGTGGATGGACGGGCGGCTCTCCGACTGGAGCCGGCGCCGGCTCCCGATCATCGCCGCCGCCGCGGGCATGATCGCGCCGGCGATCGTCTATCTGCTGACCGCGCGCAATCACCCCCAATTCCACGGCGGCTGGGCGATCCCGGCCGCGACCGACATCGCCTTCGCGATCGGCGTGCTCGCCCTGCTGGGACGGCGCGCGCCGCTGTCGCTCAAGCTGCTGCTCACCACCATCGCCATCGTCGACGACATGGGCGCGGTGGCGATCATCGCCCTCGCCTATACGGCGAGCATCGGCATCCCCGCGCTGATCGGCGCGGCCATCGTCTATGCGGCACTGCTGCTGCTCAACAGGCGCGGCGTGACGGCGCTCTGGCCCTATGTGCTGCTCGGCCTCGCACTCTGGTATCTGGTGCTGCTCTCGGGCGTGCACGCGACGATCGCGGGCGTGCTCGCCGCGACCGCCGTGCCGATCGCTGCACCGGCTGGAGCATGGCCTGCATCCTTGGAGCGCCTATCTGATCGTGCCGCTCTTCGGCTTCGCCAATGCGGGCGTCACGATCCAGGCCGATCTCCTGGCGCAGCTCGCCGCGCCGCTTCCGGCCGCCATCGCGCTCGGCCTGTTCCTCGGCAAGCAGTTCGGCATCTTCGGCGCGATCTGGCTCAGCGTCCGGCTCGGCCTCGCCTCACCGCCGCGCGGCGCCACCTGGCTGCAGATCTACGGCCTCGCCCTGCTCTGCGGCATCGGCTTCACGATGAGCCTGTTCATCGGAGCGCTCGCCTTTCCCGGCTCGGCAGAGTTGGTGGAGGAGGCCAAGGCAGGCATCCTCGCCGGCTCGACCCTCTCCGCGCTGGTCGGCTATCTCCTGCTGCGCCTCGCTCCGCTCCACCCCGATCACGATTCGGAGGAACGCGCGCAGGAGGATGAGATCGCGGCCGATGGCGACGTGCGCGCATGAGGCATGGCCGTGTCCTCACCGTCGGCCTGCTCGGCGGATCGTTCAATCCGGCGCATGGGGCACATCGCGCCATCTCGCTGCTCGCACTCGAAGCGCTGGGGCTGGACGAGGTCTGGTGGCTGGTCTCGCCCGGCAATCCCCTGAAGCCGCGCGGCGGCATGGCCTCGCTCCGCGCGCGCATGGCCAGCGCCCGGAAAGCCGCGAGGCGCGCGCCCATCCGGGTCACCGCGATCGAGCGCGAACTGGGCACGCGCTACACCGTCGACACGTTACGCAAGCTGCAGGCACGCTATCCCCGCATCCGCTTCATCTGGCTGATGGGCAGCGACAATCTGGCGCAATTCCATCGCTGGAGGGACTGGCGAGTCATTTCGCGGCAGACGCCCATTGCCGTCGTGGCCCGTCCGGGCTATATAGGGGAGGCTTTCGGCTCACCCGCCATGGCCTGGCTGCGGCCCTTCGTCCGCCCCGCTAGCCAGAGGAAAAGCTGGACGAAATGGAGATTGCCGGCGCTCGTGCATCTGCGCTTTCGCCCTGATCCCCGGTCCGCCACGCTGCTTAGGCAGAAGGCGCCCCTTTGGCACCGCAGCTATGCTCATGTCATGTCGCGCGACGGCTTGACCGGTCGCCTCATCCCACAGGAGTGACATTGCCCGACCCTTTACCGACCCGGCTCCCACGCCCCGCCAATCAGGCGGGACTTCCCTCCAATGGCCTTGATCTGCCGGCCGATCGCCTTCTGGCTGTCGTGCTCCAGTCACTTGACGACGATCAGGCCCAGGATGTCGTGAGCATCCCGCTCGAAGGCAAAAGCAGCATCGCCGACCATATCGTGATCGCCTCCGGGCGCTCGTCGCGTCAGGTCGCGTCGATTGCGCAGAAGCTTGCCGAGCGGATCAAGGAGACGATGGGCCGCCCGGTCCGCATCGAGGGGCTCCCGGTCGCTGACTGGGTGCTGGTCGACGCGGGCGACGTCGTCGTGCACATCTTCCGCCCGGAAGTGCGCAGCTTCTACAATCTCGAACGTATGTGGGGCTTCACCGACGCGCCGCTCGCCGCGGGAGAAGCCTGAGCGCTCCCCCTTGTCGTCAACCTGAACTTGTTTCAGGGGCCATAATGCCGCATTCACCGGTCCATCCAAGGGGATGGATGCTGAATGTTCAGCATGAGGGATAGGACAGGTCTGTGCTTCTCCACATCGTCGCGCGCGGGCGGATCGGCCGTTCACCGGAGGCCGAACTGGTCGAGCGCTACATGAAGCGCGTCACCTGGCCGACGCGGATCACTGAATTGCCGGACAAGGGCGGCAAGGAGCCCGCGCCGCCCCTCCCCCCCGCCGTCACCGTCATGCTGGACGAGACCGGCGTCCAGATGGGCTCGCTCGCCTTTGCCGAGCGGCTCGGGCGCTGGCGGGACGACGGCATGCGCGAATGCCGCTTCCTGATCGGCGCGGCGGACGGCTTCAGCCAGGCGCAGCGCGATGCCGCCAGCCTGCGCATTGCCTTCGGTGCCATGACCTGGCCGCACATGATGGCGCGCGCCATGCTCGCCGAACAACTCTGGCGGGCGACGAGCATCCTCGCCAATCATCCCTATCATCGCGAGGGATAGGGAGTGGTCCTGCCATCCCCCACCCCGTTCGGGCTGAGCGCAGTCGAAGCCTTCCGTCGAGCGGAGGGAGACTGCTTAGCCTCCGCTCAGCCGAACCCCTCGGCTTCGCTCAGGGCAAACGGCGGCTGGCTGAAATGGGGTTCTATCGCCGCTCTGCTGCTCACCCCCATCGCCCTCCTCGCGCAGAACGCCGCGGCGCCCGTCCCCGGCCCCACCCTCGCCGAGCAGCGTCAGGCGCTCGCCCGCGCAAAGGCGCAGGGCGAGGAAGCGCGCAAGCGCAGCGAGGCGCTGGAGGCACGCGCGCGCCAGTCAGACATCGCCGCCGACAGGACGCGCGACCAGATCGCCGCGCTCGCCGCACGCATCCAGCAGAGTGAGGCGGACATCAAGGCGGGCGAGGCCCGGATCGGCATCATCGCCCGGATGCAGCAGACTCAGGCGCATCGCCTTGCCGCCCGGCAGAAGCCGATCGTGCGCCTCACCGCCGCCCTTCAGCAGATCGCCCGCCGCGCACCGGTGCTGACGCTGGTCGAGCCGGGCTCGGTGGCGGACGCGGTGCATCGCCGCATCGTGCTCGCCCGCGTCATGCCGATCGTGCAGGCGAATACGCGTGGCCTGCGCGCCGAGATCACGCGGGCTGGCGAGCTGCGCGAGAGCGCCGAGGCGGCGCGCGCGGCGCTGGCCCGCACCCGCGACGGCCTCGCCGCGCATCAGCGCACGCTCGCCATGCTGGAGCAGCGCCAGCGCGTCGCCTCGCGCGCGCTCAAGCAAAGCGCCAGCCTGGAGACCGAGCGCGCACTCGCCATGGGCGAGGAAGCGCGCGACATTGGCGACCTCATGGCGAAGATCGAGGATGCGGCAATCGTCCGCGACAGGCTGATCGCGCTTCCCGGCCCCATGCCCCGCCCGGCCCGGCCGGGGGACACGCCGCTGCCGAGCGAGCGCATCGCCGCCGCCAGCACCGCCGCGCCGACCTATCGCCTGCCGGGGGTCGGCGATGTTGTCACGGGTGTCGGCGCAGTGAGCGAGAGCGGCGTGCGCGCGCGCGGCCTCACCATCGCGACCGGCCCCGGCGCTACCGTGGTGGCACCGGCCACGGGCCGGGTCGCCTTCGCCGGGCCGTTCAAGGGCTACGGCCGGATCGTCATCATCGAGCATGGCGGCGGCTGGACCACCCTCATCGCCAATCTCGACAAGGTGAGCGCGCAGGTCGGCGACCAGATCCGCCAGGGCGATCCGGTGGGCGCCGCCGGCGGCGGGCGGCCCCGGCTGATCGTGGAACTGCGGCGGCAGGACCGGCCGGTGGACATTGCCGCGCTGCTGCGGTGAGGGGGCTTTTGCGTCCGCCCACTCAGGACTCACGGGAAGAAGAGAAAATCCGTTCGGACTGAGCGAAGTCGAAGTCTTGTGCTGAGCGGAGGCGAAGCATTCTCGCGGCGCTCGAAAGAGGGCTTTGACTTCGCTCAGCCCGAACGGATTCGACATGGTTGCCCCCGACCAACCGAGCCTCCAGGACAGATCACCCGTTCACCCCAGCTTCACTCTTCTTCGCACAAGATGAGCCGACGCTAGGCAGACCTGGCAATCGCGCCTATAGTCCATTGCAAACTCCGTCTGGAAAGCCCGTCAATGCCCAGCGCCCGCAGAAGCTTCCTGCTCCGCTCCGCCGCCATTCTCGGCGCGATCGCGCTTGTCCCCGCTTCCACATCCGCGGTTACGGAGAGCGAGAGCGAGACCTACAAGCAGCTCGATCTGTTCATGGACGTGTTCCAGCGCGTGCGCTCCTCCTATGTCGAGAAGGTCGACGACGCGACGCTGATCAAGGGCGCGATCGAGGGGATGCTCTCCAGCCTCGATCCGCACAGTTCCTATCTCGACGCGCGAGACTTCACCAATCTGCGCACCCAGACCGAGGGCAGCTATGGCGGCCTTGGCCTCTCGGTGACGCTGGAGGAGGGCGTGGTCAAGGTGATCGCGCCGACCGACGACACGCCCGCCGCCAAGGCCGGCATCAAGGCCGGCGACTATATCACGCACATTGACGGCAAGCTCATCTACGGCAGCTCGCTTGACGAGGCGGTGGAGAAGATGCGCGGCGCACCCGACACGCCGGTCAAGCTCACCATCGCGCGCCCCGGCCGCGACGAGCCGATGGAACTCACCCTCAATCGCGCCATCATTGACATCAAGCCGGTCAAATGGTCGGTGAAGGACAATGTCGGCGTTATCAAGATCGTGAGCTTCTCCGCCGATACCGGCGCGGACGTGCAGAGCGCGATCCGCAGCATCGACAGGTCGCTTGGCCACAAGCCGACCGGCTATGTCATCGATCTGCGCTCCAATCCGGGCGGCCTGCTAGACGAGGCGGTGAACGTCTCCGACGCGTTCCTTGACCGCGGCGAGATCGTCTCGCAGCGCGGCCGCATGCGCGGCGACAACCGGCCTTATTATGCGCGGCCGGGCGACGACGCGCAGGGCCTGCCGGTCGTGGTGCTGATCGACGCGGGCTCCGCTTCGGCCTCCGAGATCGTCGCGGGCGCGCTGCAGGAGCATCATCGCGCGCTCGTCATGGGCGAGCGCAGCTTCGGCAAGGGCAGCGTGCAGACGCTGCTGCCGCTCTCGCCCGAGACGGCGCTGCGCCTCACCACCGCGCGCTACTATACGCCCTCAGGCAAATCCGTGCAGGAAGGCGGCATCGAGCCGGATATCCTCGTCCCGCAGCTTTCCGACCCCGATTATGCCAAGCGCCCGCGCTACCGGGAGAGCGACCTGCGCAAGCACCTCATCAACGAGGCGAAGCTCGACCGCACCGAGTTGGAGGCGGACACCAACACCGATCCCAAGTTCACCGCCACCGCAGACGACCTCAAGAAGCAGGGCATAGAGGACTTCCAGCTCCATTATGCGCTGCAGACGATCGGACGGCTCGGCGCGCCGGTACAGGTCGCGGCGGCGGTCAAGGACAAGAAGGCCTCCAAGCAGAAATAAACATGGCGCGCGAAATTTCCCTGTCCCGTGCCAGGCTCGTGGCGATCCTGCTGCCTGTCGCGCTGCTCGGCGGCGCGATCGGCTCGCAGTATATTGGCGGCCTGTTCCCCTGCGAGATGTGCCTGTGGCAGCGCTGGCCGCATCTGGGCGCCATCTTCGCCGCGCTGGCCGCGATCGCGCTACGCCGCAATGCCGGAATGAGCGCGACGTTCACCATGCTCGCCGCGCTCGCCATCCTCACCAGCGGACTCATCGGCGCCTTCCATGCCGGCGTGGAATATGGCTGGTGGGAAGGCTTCACCACCTGCTCCAGCAATGTGCGCCCGGCGGGCGAATCGATGCTGGACGCGATCATGAAGGCCAAGCTCGTGCGGTGCGACGTGGCGCCCTGGGACCTGTTCGGAATTTCGCTGGCGGGCTATAACGCGATCTTCTCGATCAGCGGCGCGCTGCTCATCTTCCTCCTCGTGCATAGATGGAGCCGCGCATGACTGCCCCCCGCCCCGGCGAACGCAAGGCCGATCGGAAGGCGATGCTGCGCGTCGATCAGGCCGGCGAATATGGCGCGGTGCGCATCTATGCGGGCCAGCTCGCCGTACTCGGCGATCGCCATCCGATGAGCCGCGAGATCGCGCGCATGGCCGCGCAGGAAGAGCGGCACCGCAAGCATTTCGACGCGATGATCGCGCAGCGCGGCGTGCGCCCCACGCTGCTCCAGCCTTTCTGGCATGTCGCGGGCTTCGGCCTCGGCGCGGTTACGGCATTGATCGGCCCTCAGGCCGCCATGGCCTGCACCGCCGCCATCGAGACCGAGATTGACGAGCATTATGGCCGCCAGCTCGATGAGCTCGGCAAGGACGATCCGGAACTCTCCGAGGCGATCGCGGATTTCCGTGCCGAGGAAGTCGAGCATCGTGAGGCAGCAGTTGCGGCCGGCGCCGAGCAGGCCCCCGCCTACCCGCTGCTCTTCGGCCTGATCCGGGCGGGCTGCCGCGCTGCCATCGCCCTGTCCCAGCGTATCTAATCAAGAGGAATTGCCGCCATGCGCGCCCTGTTCATCGCCTTCACCCTGACCGCCGCCTTTGCCGGCGCGCCCGCCTTCGCGCAGGGACCGGCGGCGCCCGCGTCCGGCGTCGGCCCGACGGACACCGAGAAGGTGAAGCAGGTCTTCGTCTATGGCGAGGACCCCTGCCCCAAGAGCGAGGGCGACGAGATCGTGGTGTGCGCACGCATGCCGGACAATGAGCGCTTCCGCATCCCCAAGGAGCTGCGCACCGACCCCAATGATCCCAAGGTGCAGAGCTGGGCGAACCGCGCCCGCTCGATCGAATATGTCGGCGCCGAGGGCATCAACAGCTGCTCGCCGACCGGCGGCGGCGGTTTCACCGGCTG
>JAFKLU010000440.1 GCA_017304105.1 Sphingomonadales bacterium | reverse complement strand
ACCCCAGGCCGGGGCCGGGGCAGGTGGCGATCCGGGTCCATGCCTGTTCCCTAAATTACCGCGATTAGGCGATCGTCAAGGGGCGCTATATGGGCGGCCCTGTGCCAGCTCCGCTCATTCCGCTGTCGGACGGCGCGGGCGAAGTGATCGAGGTCGGCGCCGGGGTCACGCGCTTCCAGGTCGGCGATCATGTCTCCGGCACCTTCTTCCAGAACTGGCAGGATGGCCCGCCCAATCCCCATGCCGGCCCCGCCCTTGGCGCGGCGGGCGCGCCCGGGATGCTGGCGCAGATCGTCGTGCTGCCCGAGCACGGCGTCGTCCACAGCCCCAAATCGCTGAGCCATGCCGAGGCAGCCTGCCTGCCCTGCGCCGGTGTCACCGCCTGGAATGCGCTGTTCGAGGGGCCACGTCCGATCCGGCCAGGCGACAAGGTGCTGCTGCTCGGCACGGGCGGCGTCTCGATCCTTGCATTGCAGCTCGCCAAGGCGGCCGGCTGCCATGTCATCATCACCTCGTCCGACAACGCCAAGCTCGCGCGCGCCATATCGCTCGGCGCCGATGAGGGGGTGAACTACAAGGAGGTGGAGAATTGGGGCCAGCATGTCGCGGCCTCCCTCGGCGGGGTGGACAAGGTGGTCGAGGTGGGGGGCGCGGGCACGGTGCAGCAGAGCATGGCGGCGCTGCGCCACAATGCCGAGATCGCGCTGATCGGCGTGCTCAACCCGGTTGGCGGCCCCAATCCGTCGGGCCTCATGATGACCGGCAGCATCCTGCGCGGCATCTTCGTGGGATCGCGCCGCATGGCCGAGCGGCTCGGTGCTGCCATCGACGCCAACGGGATCAAGCCGCTGGTCGGCAAGAGCTTCGCCTTCGAGGACGCCAAGAAGGCCTATGACTATGCGCTATCGCCGGACCTGTTCAGCAAGGTCGTGATCGAACTCGCCTGACGGACGCGCCTTCGTGGCCAGCTTCCTCCTGATCCACGGCGCCTGGCATGGCGGCTGGTGTTTCGACAGGCTGCGCCGCCCCCTTGAGGCGATGGGCCACAGCACGGCCGCGCCGACCCTGCCGGGCATGGGCGGCGGCGCCCGCGCGCTGGCAGGGGCATCGCTGCGGAGCTGGGCCGGCTTCGTCGTCGCGGAAGCGGGCAAGCTGTCCGGACCGGTGATCCTGTGCGGGCACAGCCGGGGCGGCCTCGTCATCAGCCAGGCGGCCGAGCAAGCGCCCGAGCTGTTCTGCGATCTCGTTTACATCTCCGGCGCGCTCGTTCCTTCCGGCAAGAGCCTGTATGAGGTGATCGGCGCGGGCATGGAGGGCGGCGACTTCGGATCGGCGCTGAGCAGCGTGGAGGACGGCCTGGGCATTGCCTTTGCGCCGGAACGCTCGGCCGACATCTTCTACAATCGCTGCACGCCGGAGGATCAGGCGATGGCCGCTGCGCGCCTGCAGGTGGAGCCGGTGCGGCCGCTCGGCACGGCCCTTGAGCTTAGCGACGCGCGCTACGGCCGGATTCCGCGCCATTATGTGGAGTGCGCGGACGACCAGTGCTTTCCGCTTGCTGCCCAGCGCGCCATGCAGGCCGCGCTGCCCTGCGCGAGCGTGGTCATGCTGGACAGCGACCACAGCCCGTTTCTCTGCGCGCCGCAAGCGCTGGCCGCAGCCCTAGACAACATCGCCAAGGAGAGAATGGCATGAAAGGCAAAATGGGTTTTGGCGGCGAGGTCGGCACGATCTGCCAGATGGCCTATGTCGTGAAGGACATGGACGCAGCGATCGACTGGTGGATCAGGAAGATGGGCGTGGGGCCGTGGTTCTTCCTGCCGCGCTTTGGGGGGGAGGGGCATGTGTTTCGCGGCGCGCCCTGCACGAGCGATGTCGCCATCGCGATGAGCTTTGCCGGCTCGATGAACATCGAACTGCTCCAGCCGCTCGATGACAATCCCTCGGTCTACAAGGAAACGATCGACCGCGTGGGCTATGGCTTCCACCATTTCGGTCTCGCCATCGATGGCGACGAGATCGAGGCGGAAATCGAGCGTCGCATCGCGAAGGGCGAGGTGCTGGCGCATCGCGCGCCCGTGCCGACCGGCGGCAAGGTCGCTTATTTCGAGGGCGGGGAAGGCGCGCCCGGCTTCGTGGAACTCATCCCGGCGACCCGCGGCATGGACGAGGGCTTCACCAATTTCTGGCGACAGACGCGGGACTGGGACGGCAAGGATCCGGTGCGGCCGTTCGGCTGAGTTTGCGGGCGCGGCATGGACGCTGGCAAGCGCGAGCAAAACCGTGAAATTTCGCCGTTATGAAAATGTGTGCAGCGCAACATTAATATCCCCTGCAGCGTGCAGGAAGGAGGAGTTGGCCTCTCAGGCCGCTTAGGGCGCAACTTTTTGTTTGTGTAGCATACAAAGTTTCGTATGTTCCCGCGCGTCTCTTGATTCGACTTTCCGTCGAAAGCTGACCCGCACCTCGCTACGATCCAAGGAGAGGACTTACTGATGTCGAAACCTGCAAACCTGGAGCAAGTGCTCGCCGCCGCCGGCAACCCGGTCGAGCTGCTGCGCAACAGCCAGATCGGTGCCTATGTGTACCCGGTCGTGGCGCCCGAATTCTCCAACTGGCGCACCGAGCAGTGGGCCTGGCGCCACGGCGCGGTCCTTTTCGACCAGTCGCACCACATGGTGAACCTGTTCATCAACGGCAAGGATGCCCTCAAGCTCCTGACCGACACGATGATCAACTCGCCCAAGGGCTGGGCTGTCAACAAGGCCAAGCAGTACGTCCCCGTGACGGACTATGGCCATGTCATCGGCGACGGCATCATCTTCTGGGAAGCTGAAGAGAGCTTCTGCTACGTGGGTCGCGCTCCGGCCGCCAACTGGCTGATGTATCACGCCGAAAAGGGCGGCTACAACGTCGACATCATCCATGACGACCGTTCGCCCTCGCGTCCGATGGGCAAGCCCGTCACGCGCAAGTACTGGCGCTTCCAGATCCAGGGTCCGAACGCCTGGGCCGTGATCGAGAAGCTCAACGGCGGTCCGCTGGAGCAGCTCCGCTTCTTCAACATGGCCGAGATGAACATCGCCGGCCGCAAGGTGCGCACGCTGCGTCACGGCATGGCCGGCGCTCCGGGTCTCGAAATCTGGGGCCCCTATGAGGAGATGGAAGAAGTCCGCGCCGCGATCGTCGAGGCGGGCAAGGACCTCGGCCTCATCCAGGTCGGTTCGCGCGCTTACCCGTCGAACACGCTGGAATCCGGCTGGATCCCGTCGCCGCTGCCCGCCATCTACACGGGCGAGAAGCTGAAGGCCTATCGCGAGTGGCTGCCGGCCAACAGCTACGAAGCTTCGGGCGCCATCGGTGGTTCGTTCGTTTCGAACAACATCGAGGACTACTACACGAACCCGTACGAGATCGGTTACGGCCCGTTCGTGAAGTTCGACCACGACTTCATCGGCCGCGATGCGCTCGAGAAGCTCGACGTATCGACGCAGCGCAAGAAGGTCACGCTGGCCTGGAACGGCGAAGACATGGCGAAGATCTACGCTTCGCTGTTCGACACCGAGGCAGACTCGCACTACAAGTTCTTCGACCTGCCGCTGGCCAACTATGCCAACACGAACGCCGACGCCGTCGTCGACGCGGACGGCACCACCGTCGGCATCTCGATGTTCACCGGCTATTCGTACAACGAGAAGCGCGCTCTCTCGCTCGCCACCGTTGACCACGAGATCCCCGTTGGCACCGAGCTGAAGGTGATCTGGGGCGAAGAGAATGGCGGTACGCGCAAGACCACCGTCGAGCCGCACAAGCAGATCGCCGTGCGCGCCGTCGTCAGCCCGGTCCCCTATTCGGTGGCCGTGCGCGAGGGTTATGAGGGTGAGTGGCGCAAGGCGCCGGTCACGGCCTGATTTTTTCGAACGGGCTTCGGGCGGCTGCTTTCCGGAAGGGGAGCAGTCGCCCGCGGCGACCCGTTTCAGGCTCTCCGTTCTTCCTGTGCAGGCATCAGGGCGAACGCATGGTCTGATACACATGTGCTCGTAAAGGCGAGGAATCCTATGGCTACTGCGACCCTGGACAAGACGGCGCTGTCGACGCTGTTCACCGACTATTCGCTCGAGATCACGCCCAAGGACGTGGAAGCGCTGCAGAACGCCGCGCACATGATCCCGCAGGGCACGCTGATTTCCTGCACCTTCCTGCCCGGCGCGGAGTTCGAGGATCGCGTCCGCGCGGCGCGCGCCATTCAGGATCTGGGCTTCAAGCCGGTGCCGCATATCTCGGCCCGTCGCCTGCTGGTGAAGGAAGACCTCAACCGCTTCCTCGACATGCTGAAGGCAGAGATCGACCTCAAGCATGTCTTCGTGATCGCCGGCGATCCGTCCGAGCCGCTCGGGCCCTATGACGATGCGCTCGCGGTGATCAACTCGGGCACGCTCAAGGAATATGGCATCGAGCATGTCGGCATCTCCGGCTATCCGGAAGGCCATCCCGACATCACCAACGAGAAGCTCGTCAAGGCGATGCACGACAAGGTCGCCTCGCTCAAGGAGCAGGGCATCGACTATTCGATCATGACCCAGTTCGGCTTCGACGCTGATCCGGTGCTCGACTGGCTGAAGCAGATCCGCAACGAGGGCATCGAAGGCCCGGTGCGCATCGGCCTCGCCGGCCCGGCCTCGATCAAGACGCTGCTCCGCTTCGCCGCCCGTTGTGGCGTGGGTACCTCGGCCAAGGTCGTCAAGAAATATGGCCTCTCGATCACCAGCCTCATCGGCAGCGCGGGCCCGGACCCGGTCATTGCCGATCTCGTCCCCGCGCTCGGGGCCGAGCATGGCAAGGTGCATCTGCACTTCTATCCCTTCGGCGGTCTGGTGAAGACCAACGAGTGGATTGTGAACTTCAAGGACAAGCAGGGCATCTGATCCTGATGCGGGGCGCGCAAGGGGCGCGCCCTCCCTGCTAGCCGACACAGCGAGACGGCGTCGCTTCGACGCCACAGGAAGGACGAGGAACATGGCACAAGGCTCGGACATCGAAATCGCACGCGAAGCGAAGATGCAGAACATCGCCGAAGTGGGCGCGAAGGTCGGCATTCCGCAGGAAGCGCTGCTGAACTACGGACCCTATAAGGCCAAGCTCAGCTGGGACTTCATCAACAGCGTCCAGGACAACGCCGACGGCAAGCTCATCCTCGTCACCGCCATCAACCCGACCCCGGCGGGCGAGGGCAAGACGACGACGACCGTCGGTCTGGCAGATGGCCTGAACGCGATCGGCAAGAAGACCGTGGCGGCGCTGCGCGAGCCCTCGCTCGGCCCCTGCTTCGGCGTCAAGGGCGGCGCGGCCGGTGGCGGTTATGCGCAGGTCGTGCCGATGGAGGACATCAACCTCCACTTCACGGGCGACTTCCACGCCATCACCTCGGCGAACAACCTGCTCGCCGCGCTGATCGACAACCACATCTACTGGGGCAACAAGCTCGGCATCGATCCCCGCCGTGTCGCATGGCGTCGCGTGCTCGACATGAACGATCGCGCGCTGCGCTACATCGTGAACTCGCTGGGCGGCGTCTCGAACGGCTATCCGCGTGAGGACGGCTTCGACATCACCGTAGCGTCGGAAGTCATGGCGATCCTCTGCCTCTCGTCGGACCTTCAGGATCTGGAGCGTCGTCTCGGTAACATCCACGCCGGCTACACCCGTGACCGCAAGGCCGTGCTCGCTTCAGAGCTGAACGCTTCGGGCGCCATGACCGTGCTGCTCAAGGACGCGCTGCAGCCGAACATCGTGCAGACGCTCGAGAACAACCCCGTGCTCATCCACGGCGGCCCGTTCGCGAACATCGCGCATGGCTGCAACTCGGTGCTGGCCACCAAGACCGCGCTGAAGATTGCCGACTATGTGGTGACCGAGGCCGGCTTCGGTGCGGACCTTGGCGCTGAGAAGTTCTTCGACATCAAGTGCCGCAAGGCGGGCCTGAAGCCGGCTGCGGCGGTGATCGTCGCCACCGTGCGCGCGCTCAAGATGCACGGCGGCATCGAGAAGGCGGATCTCGGCACGGCCAACCCGGATGCCGTGCGCAAGGGCGGCGTCAACCTGGCGCGTCACATCGAGAACATCCGTCAGTTCGGCGTGCCTGCCGTTGTCGCGATCAACTCGTTCGTCACGGACACTGAGGAAGAAATCGCGGCGGTGAAGGAAATCGCGGCCGCTGCCGGCGCCGAGGCCGTCCTCTGCAGCCACTGGGCCAATGGCTCGAAGGGGACCGAGGAACTGGCACACAAAGTCGTCGCGCTCGCCGAGAGCGGCTCGGCGAACTTCGCGCCGATCTATGACGACAGCCTCTCGCTGTTCGACAAGATCGACACGATCGCCAAGCGCATCTACCGCGCGACCGAAGCGACCGCCGACAGCAGCGTGCGCAACAAGCTGAAGGGCTGGGAAGCCGATGGCTACGGCCACCTGCCGGTCTGCATGGCCAAGACGCAGTACAGCTTCTCGACCGACCCCGCGCTGCGCGGCGCGCCCACGGACCATGTCGTGCCCGTGCGCGACGTGATCCTCTCGGCCGGCGCCGAGTTCGTGGTGGCGGTCTGCGGCGACATCATGCGCATGCCCGGCCTGCCCAAGGTGCCGTCGGCGGACTTCATCCGCCTCGACGAGAAGGGCCAGATTCAGGGCCTGTTCTGAGCCTTATCGGCATCAGGCAAGCGATTTGAAAAAAAGGGCCCGGGGGATCATCCTCCGGGCCCTTTGCTTTGGCGTGTCAATGGCGGCATCCGGCGCGGCGGTGGGCTAGGCTGCGTGGTCAGATTCCGCCTGCACGGATTGTCCGCTATCAAGCGGTCCAGAACCCGCCACCGATGGCCAAATTGTTGGGGAGAGCGGACATTGCCTACCCTTTCTTCGTCATTCCCGCGCACGCGGGAATCCAGTCGCCCTATCGGCGCAAAGCCAAGGCTGACGGCCAGATCCTGCGCCAGAAGATCGACATGGGGATCAAAGTCGCGCCGCATCGTACCGTCGCTACTGGATTCCCGCGTGCGCGGGAATGACGAAGAAGTTGGCGTGTCCGGACGGTCCGCTTGCGTACTAAACGGCTGAATAGCAGTCATTTACGAGCGATGGAATTTGTCCACGCCGCCTAGCCGGCGTTCCCCCGACTGCCGGCCTGAGAAGGGGCGACGGCGCGGAGGGAAGGGGGCGCCTAGATGGCCCGCCGTGCCGCCTCGCGCGCCTTGCGGTAATTTTCCCGCCGCATGTTCTCGAAGCCGGTGCGCTGTTCGAAGCCGGGGTCCTGCGGATAATCGCGGAAATCGGCCAGGGTTTCCTCGAACAGGTCTGCAAGCTCGTCCCTGAATTCGGGATGGGGGAAGATGTGCTCCACATTGGCGATATCCACCGGCTTCATCGCTCCCTTGAGCGCGTCGGGGCGGACATCGTCGCTGGCATAGATATAGCTGTTCACCAGCCCCGGACAGAGCACCGAGACGCCGATGCCGTGCGGCGCGAGCCCGTAGCGCAGGGACTCCGTGAGGCCGCGCACCGCGAATTTCGTGGTGTTGTAAATGCCGGGGGCGCCGGCGGCGAGGAAGGAGGCCATGGACGCGGTGTTGACGATATAGCCGCCCAGCCCCCGCGCCTTCATGCGCGGCACGAAGGTCATGACGCCGTTGATCACGCCATGCAGATTGACGCCCATCACCCAGTCCCAATCGTCGAAGCTGGATTCGTCGATGGTCTGGAAGAGATTGATGCCGGCATTGTTGAACAGCAGCGAGACCGGCCCCAGCCGTTCCTCCACCTCGTCCGCCGCACGCGGCCAGTCGGCGCGGTCGGAAACGTCGAGCCGGATGCCCATGGCCTCCTGATTGTCAAAGCTTTCCAGTGCCTTGTCGATCGAATCCTGGCGGATGTCGGCAATCGCGACCTTGGCGCCCTCGGCAAGCAGGGCGCGCGCGATGCCAAGGCCCACGCCATTGGCGCCTCCGGTGACGAAAGCTGTGCGGCCGGCGAAATCGATCATGGTCTGTCCTTCATCGGGTTTTCAGAAAAAGAATTGGAACGGGGAGGGGGCTCATGGCAGCCGGGCTGCCCGCGCCGGATTCTCGGAGCCGGCCTTGCGTCCTTCAACCTGCTCGTTGAAGATCGTGCGGCTCACGAATTTCCATGCGCCGTCGACCTTGCGCATCGCGTCCTCATAATGGCCGTAGCTGCCGATGACGGGCGCGCCGCCGGGGCCGTTATTGGCCATTTCGAACCAGTAGATGACGCCCTTCGCGGTCTCACCGTGGATGTAGATGGCCTGATTGGTGATGAAATGCCGCAGGACCAGCGGATTGCCGGCTTCGTCCGTCCCGTAGATCTGCCGGACGACCTCCTTGTAGCGGCTCATTTCCTCAAAGATCGCCGCGGGACCGACCGCGCTGCCGCCGGCCCAGTCCAGCCGGCCCTCGGGCGCGAACAGGGCGGCATAGGACTCCGCGTCGCCCCAGTCGAGCGCCAGCAGATATTCGGCTTCGAGCTGCAAAATCGCCGCGCGGTCCGCAGCATGGTCGTCGCCGGCGGCAGTCGCGTGGCCTCGTTCGATCGTCATCGCTTCGCCTCCCCCGACATGTCTCCGCGCGCGAGGCCCGATGAAACATCGCAGGCTTGCGCACCCCGTCCGGATCGTTTCTAAAGCATGGAAACGACCCGGTGCAATGGGCGCTGGACAAAATCAACGTTAGAGGCAAATCAGGGAGCGGGTGAGGCGCCGGAGGGACGGCGAGCGCCTGGCCAGGTCAAGAGAGAGGACTTACTGAATGGCAATAGCACCCTCGGTGGGGCAGGCGGCACCAGAAGCGGGCGCGGGAGCGGGAGCACAGGCGCATAGCTGGCCGTCCAGCCCGGCCGCTTATTATGGCCTCACCGTCATCATCATCGCGACCTTCCTGAGCTTCTTCGATGCCACGGTGTTCGGCATGCTCGCCCAGCGCATCAAGGTCGATTTCGGCCTTGGCGATGAGGCGCTGGGTTTCCTCGGCGGGCCGGCAAGCATCATCTTCTACGTGTTCGTGGGCGTGCCGCTCGCGCGATTGGTCGATCTCTATCCGCGGCGCTACATCCTCGCGATCAGCGCGGCCGTCACCGGCGGCGTCACCATGCTCAGCGGCCTCGCCCAGAATTTCACGCAGTTCATCGCGGCGCGCATGTTGCTGGGCGCAGGCGGCGCGGCGCATGCGCCGGGCTCCTACTCGCTCATCGCGGACATGTTTCCGCCCAAGAAGATCCCGATCTCCTTCGCCCTGCTGCAGTTCGGCTTCATCGGCGGCACCACGCTCGGCGTGTTCTTCGGCGGCCTGATGATCGCCGCCACGGCGGACTGGGGTATCACCGAGGTGATGGGCCTGCGCATCCACAGCTGGCAATGGATCCTCGTTGGCCTTGGCCTTCTCTCCTTCCCGGCCGCCTTGCTGTTCCTGTTCATCAAGGAGCCGCCGCGCCGCGTAGCGCCGGCCGATCAGGTGCATGTGCCCGAGCAGGCGAGCTTTCTGCGCAGGGTCGCGACCTTCATGGGCTTCGATGCGCTCAAGGCCATCCATGCGCAGGGCCGCGTCTACTATCCGCTGTTCTTCGCGCTGGCGCTGAGCGCGACGGAGAGCCAGGGCTTCGGCTTCTGGCGCGTGCCGTTCCTCGTGCGGACCTATGGCATGGACGAAGCGCAGATCGGTGCCGTGCTGGCGCCCATGCTGCTCGTCGCCCAGCTCGTCGGGCTGGTGCTGGGCGGCTTCATGGTCTCGCGCTTTGGCCGGAAGTACAAGGACGCCAATGTGCGCACTGCCGCCGTTTGCTTCACGGCGGTGACGATCCTCACGATTGGCGCGCCGCTCATGCCCACGGGCGAGCTCTCAATGGCCTGCATGGCGATCGCCACGATGTTCGGTCTGGCTGGTGCGCCGGCGCAGAACGCCGCCGTGCAGCGCGTCGCCGCCCAGTCGATGCGCGGGCAGATCACGGCCTTCTACCTGTTCATGTTCACCTTCTTCGGCGCCATGGGCAGTCTGGTGATCGGCACGGTAGCCCAGCGCATCGTGGGAGATGAGACGCAGCTGTGGCGGGCGATCTTCTACACCGCGATCGTGCTCCTGCCGCTCGCCACGATCAGCATGTGGCGCGCCTGCAAGCCCTATCGCGAGGAGATCGAGCGGCTTGAGGCGGCCGAGGCGGCGGCTGCGAAGAATAGTTGACGACTCACCAACTTCCCCCGACAGGGAAAACGAGACTTTTGAAGCGGCGGGCCCTCCCGGCCCGCCGTGCGCTTGAACCCGGAATTGCAGCCGGAGAGGACCGACCATGACCAATCATCCCGCCCTGCACATGATCATCGACGGCGAGGCCGTGAGCGCTGGCAGCCGCGCCACGCAGACCATCGTCAACCCCGCAACGGGCGAGACGCTTGGCGAGCTGCCGCTTGCGACCACCGCCGACCTCGACC
>JAFKLU010000439.1 GCA_017304105.1 Sphingomonadales bacterium | reverse complement strand
ATCCCGGCACTCTCTTCCCGCTGCACGCCACCTCGCTTGGCAAAGTGCTGCTCGCGCTCGGCAGCGATGAGGCCTTTGAAGACTATCTCGCGACATCCACGCGGGAAAGTTTCACGCCCAACACCATTACGTCCGAGGCGGCGTTGCGCGGCGAGGCCGCTCTGATCCGGCAGCAGGGCTATGCGTCCGCCAGGGACGAGCTGGATCATGGCATCACCTCGCTCGCCGTGCCCATCAATCACGGCGGTGACGTGGTCGCCGCGATCAATTGCTCGACCGCCACCTCGCGCGCGGTCAGCGAAGACTTCATCGCCACCCGGCTGCCTCGCGTGCAGGAAGCCGCCGCCCACATCGAACGGGCGCTGCGGCATTATCCGACGCTGTCCAACGTGCTAAAAATTCGATAATCGAAATATTTTTCGTCTATTGCCCTATCCCAGGAAGATGGCTAGCCTCTCCCCAAATTACTGGAGAGGAATATCGGTATGCGTGAGAGTCCCGCAAATCGCCTGCATCATACAGCCTACACGACCAAGGACATGGAGAAGACCCGCGCCTTTTATGAGGACATACTGGGCTTCCCGCTGATCGCAACATGGGCTGAATGTGACGAACTGTTCGGCAAGGAGCGGACTTATTGCCACTGCTTTTTCGGCCTGAATGACGGCAGTGCGTTGGCCTTTTTCCAATTTGCCGACCCTGAAGATCAGGCCCTGTTCGATCCCGAGGTCACACCGACCCCCTTCCACCACATCGCGCTTGAGGTGACAAAGGAGGATCAGCAGCAGCTTGAGCAGCGGATACGAGCCGCCAAACTGAGCGAGCAGCAAACCTATGTGCTCGAACATGGCTATTGCCGGTCAGTCTATGTGATCGATCCCAACGGTCTCACTATCGAGTTCACCTGTGACGCGCCCGAGGCTGTCGCGCAAAGCGCGGCCATTCGCGCCCGCGCGCATGACACACTCAAAACCTGGCTCGCCGGCAATCATGCTTCGACCAATCACTTCCGATAAGATGTCTCAACCCACGCCCGTCGCCTGGCCGGACACGGCCAGCGCGCTGCCCGTGGAGGGCGGGTCTGTTGTCGTGCGGGCCACGGGCAGCGCAGTAGAGACGCTGGTCTGCCTGCACGGCTGGACCCTGGACCACAGCGTCTGGGACCCGCAACATGACGCACTCAGTGATATCGCGACGGTCATCAGCATGGACCGTCGCGGCTTTGGGCGCTCAAGCGCGCCAGCATCCCTTCCCAGGGAGTTGGACGATCTGCGTGCCATTCTTGCCCGCCATGGCGACCAGCCGGTCTGGCTGCTGGGTCAGTCGCAGAGCGCGCGCATCGCGCTCGCCTTCGCCGCCCGACATCCGGATCGGGTCCATGGCCTGATCCTGCAGGCGCCGCCGGCCATGGATGATGACGCTGTCGTCGCGCCCGAAATCCCTTATGCCCGGTTCAAGCATCTGGCGGATCGGGACGAGATGGAGCAGGTCCGGCAAGAGTGGCTCGCCCACCCACTGATGCACAGCCCCACCCCGGCCATCGCGGCCAAACTCGCGGCAATGGTACAGCGATATCGCGGCACAGATCTGCGCGGCAATGCTGACTGTCTGCGCCTCGATGCTCTGGTTCTTGCGGCCATCGCCTGCCCGACGCTCATCGTTGTCGGCGCATATGACACAGGCGCCCGCATTTTAGCTGCGCAGGCGCTAGCCGCACGCATCGACGGCGCGACCGTCCAGATCGTCCCCGATGCCGGCCATCTCTGCAATCTGGAAGCGCCTGATCATTTTAACACTATACTCAGACGCTTTTTGACCCAGGATGAGACGCAGCGCTCGATCATCCAGGCCGATTAAGGGCGCTAGAGGCCCCATGACGTCGCTGAGGGAAGCACCGTCAGGCCCAGCGATATACACACTATAATACAATGATAAAGCTGATGGAGAGGTAAGGAATGCACAGACCAGCTCTCATCAAAAAGCAGCTGCTGCTTCGCTCGAGGCTCTTGTCCGTGCTGCAGGATGCGCCGCGCCTGACGCATATTTCCGGGCAATCATATTGCAGAAACGATCGGCGCGGGCCAGACCCAGCTCAGCAGCGACATGCTGCAATCCTTGCTCACCGCCGATGGGCAGATCGCCACGCTGATCATCGACGATGCCGATCATGTCTCCGCCTCGAGCGAGATGACTGCGCTGCTCGCGACGATCATCGCCCTGCCGGCCAAGTTGCGCGTCGTCCTCGCGAGCCGCAGGGAGCTGGACGTCCCGCTCGCCCGGCATGAGGCCAATGGCGACCTGCTGCGCATCACCCCGGTCGACATGCTGTTCGACAAGGATGAGCGCAATGCGTTGCTGGGTGATGGGATGAGCGACGATGGCAGCGAGACCGACACGCTGCTCGGCTGGCCGCTCGGCTTCGCGCTTCAGGCCCGCATGGGCGCCAGCGCGCCGCGTTCCGGCGAGTTCGACATTACCGATGCAGCGCCCCGCCAGCTGAGCGGCAATTGGCGGATCATCGAAGACTATTTCAGCGAGGAGATCCTGCCCGCGCTGGATGGCGAGACACTCGAATTTCTGGTTAAGGCCAGCATCTTGCAGAAGGTCAAGGTCGAGGAATGCGGGGAACTGTTCGGCATTGACGGCGCCGGGCTCCTGCGCCGCGCCTATCTGCTCGGCGTGCCGCTCTGGCCCGATGATTTTGAGCATCAATGCTACACGATCCTCCCTGCCTTTCAGCAATTTCTGCGCGCGCGCTTGAGTGCGTGTCGCGCCAAGGAGCTTGGCGCCAAGGCCTGCGACCTGCTTCAGCGCAGCCGCGATTACAGCGGCGCCAGCTCGATGGCGCTGGAACTGGGCGAACATGAGCGCGCCGCCGAACTGATCGAGCGGCAGATGAAGTCGGACTTCGGCCTGCGCGATGAAACCCGCCTGCTCACACTGGCACAACGCATCAATCCTGATGTGCGCAATGCCTATCCGCGTATCCTGCTCGCCCAGACGCAGGCACTGATCTTCAAGTTCGAGTTTGAGCAGGCCCGTCGCCTCCTCGAAAGCGCGCGCCTGATCGTCGAGCGCAAGGCTGGCGATGGACAAAGCGACCCGGCCGAGATTCGCACGCTCGAAATGCTGCTGCTCCACCGGGAGATGGTGCTAGCGCTCGGCCAGCATGATCTCCCGGCCGCGCAGGAGCGTGGCAACAAGCTGCTCAGCGGGCTTGATGACGTGCCGCCCATGCAATGCGTCATGCTGCTCGCATCGCTCATTTACGCCCAGCAGGAACTTTATATTTTCCGGGGCGCCGACCGCTATTATGCGCAGGCCAAGAAGCTGGTCGCCTCGCTCGACAGCTGGATCTGGTCCGTACCGCTCGAAACCTTCTACGCCCGCCACCTGTTCCAGACCGGGCGGACCACTGCCGCGATCGACCTGCTTGAGGCCACGCTGAAACGGCTGGTCGAGGAGCTTGGCCCCCGTCCGGTGCTGGGTTCCATCGCCGCCATCGCCCTTGCCGAGATGAAGTTCGAGATTGGCGAGGTGGACGAGGCCGACCAGCTGCTGATCGGCTATAGCGACAGCATCGAGCATTTCGGCTATCTTTCGCTGATCATCGCCGCCCGCGTCACCCGCGCCCGGATCCTGATCTTGCGTGGCGACTATGACGAAGGCTTCGCTATTCTCGAGCGCCCCGCCATTGCAGCCGGAGAGCTGTTCGAGAGCCTCAATCGCTCGCTCGGCGTGGAGCGCTATTATTGGCTGCTGCGCCTCTCGCGCGAGGATACGCCACGGCTCACCGCCCCGCCGTCCGGCCTCTCGCTTTCCCACCCGCTGGAGCCGCATAGTTCTGCTGGCAAAATCGAGGAGGCGCAGGCCGGCACATGGATCCAGCTCGCCCGCGTCAGCCGCCGCTTCAACGAAGCTATCCTCGTCGCGCAGAAATGGCAGCGTTATTCCGAAGGGGTCGGCGCGGTCCGCAGCAATGTCCGCTGGCACATCACCCTCGCCTGCCTGCGCACGCTGGCTGAGGAGCCGCGCTTCGCGATGCGCCATTTGCGCCGCGCCGTGAAACTCGCCGCCGGTTGCCATTATCGCGCGGCCTTCCTCAGCGAGCTAGATCTGCTGCGCGGCCAACTGATGATCCTGAGCGACAGCGATCTCGACGAAGCCGAGAAGGCCTTTGTGCGCAGCATCGTCGGCGTGACGGAGAAGAAGGCGGTCGTCGAAGACACGATCGACCTCACGCTGCCGCTTGGCACCTTCTCCTCGCGCGAAGTCGCGATCCTGCGCCTGGTGGCCAAGGGGCATACCAACCGGGAGATTGGCGTCACGCTCGGCATGACCGAGGGCACGGTCAAATGGTATCTGCACCGCATCTACGACGTACTCGGCATCCGCCGCCGCTCACAAGTCGCGATGATCATTTCCAAGCTGAACGCAGGTTCATTTGAATTTGGCGAAGATGCCGATCTGGATGACATGGACTGACCGCCCATCGGCTGATCTGACGCGGTACGTCCCGTCAGCCCGCATGCATCACCGGCCCGGCCAACGAAAGTTAGTATGCCGGCCGGCTGCATAGCCCTAGCTGATGCTCGTTCTTGAGGAGAGGTCTATGTCAAATTGGAAGCCCTGCGCGCCCGAGCATCTGTTGGATCGGATCCAGATCGAAGATCTGCTCATCATGTATTATACGACGCTGGTCGATTTTGATCGCGAGACCATGGCGCATCATTTTACGCCGGATGCTGTTCTGGACATCAATGGCAAGATCATGCGCGGCCATGCGGAGATTGACGCCCTCTATGCGGACTCCGAAGCCCTGCTCGCCGCCAATGAGCTGACCGGCACCTATCACATGCTCATGAACAACCCGCGCATCCAGGTGAATGGTGATACGGCCACGGCCCACCTGCTCTACACCGGCCTGATGTGCGACGATAAGCGCGCTCCCCCGCGCCTGATCGAGATGGGTCGTGAATATGACGAGTTCGTCAAGGTCGATGGTCAGTGGCTGATCAGCAAGCGCGTGCTCCGTCCCGATGCTGGCATGCAGGATCATTATGATGGCTTCCTCGACGCAGATGGCAATGCAAAGGGCTGACACACAGGCTTTGCGAAAAAGCCGGAGGGGAGTGATCTGATGGAAGACCTCAAAGGCAAGGTGGCCTTCGTCACCGGCGGCGCTAATGGCATAGGCTTGGGTATGGTGCGCGCCTTCCTGTCGGAAGGGATGAAGGTTGTCGTCGCGGATTGGAGCGATAATCATATCGCAGCTGCCCGTGCCACCTTGGGCAATAGCGAAATCCATTTCGTTAAAGCCAATGTGGCCGATCGGGACAGCGTGGCCGATGCTGTACAGGAGGCGTTGAGCGCCTTCGGCAAGATCCATGTCCTGTGCAACAATGCCGGCGTGAATGGCGGCGGCCTGGCGGATGATCCGGATTTTGACGCGTGGGACAAAGCCATGGCGATCAATCTGGGCGGCGTGGTGAACTGCACCAAGCTGATCGTCCCGATCATCAAGGCGCAGGGGGAAGGCGGCCATGTCGTGTGCACCTCATCCATGGCCGGGGTGGTGCCGCTCCCCGGTCTGGCTGCCTATTCCACGGCCAAATATGCGGTTCGTGGCTATGCTGAGAGCCTGCGCATGCAGCTTGCTCCACTGGGCATCGGCGTCTCTTGCCTGTTCCCCGGAGCGACCCGCACGGGCATGCTCTTTGCGCCAGAGGATGATCCAAACTTTGATCCGGCCTCGGCCGAAAGTGCGGGTGATTTCCAGAAGGCGCTCTGGGACGCGGCCCGCACGGCCGTCGATCCGCAGGACACTGGTCGGATGGTCGCGCAGGCAATCAAGGAAAACCGCTTCTACATCTTCACCAACAGCGAGTTTCTCGCCGAGGTGGAGGCCCGCAATCGCGAGATGGAAGCCGCCTTCCCAACCGACCCTCCACCGGAAGGTCGCCTGCGATTTGAAACCATGCGCGCAGAGCTGGCGCAAAATCTCATGGCGGTGGGCAATCGCCCCGTCTCCGCCGGTGATGTCGGCGATTTCGGCCTCGATCTGAACTCGACCGCCGTCAACTAAGCTGAGCGACAGAGGCCTTCCACCGGTGCCATCTGGCATGGATGGAAGGCCTTTTCGCCTGATCCAGCCGTCTGCTTGCCTGACAGGCGACGCTCATTGGGAGACACAGACAATGGACTCGCTCGCACAGCATCTCGTTGAGCAATCCTGCGGCGCCCTGCCCCAGCTCTATGCCAGATATGCCGACATGGGCGATGCTGAGGCCCTCGCCTCGCTGTTCTGCGAGGATGGAGTCTATATCCGCCCCTTTGAAGAGAATGCGCCGATTGTCGGCCGCGATCAGATCTACGCCATGTTCGCCGAGCGAGCGCCGCGTCTTGGCCGTCATATCGTGTCGAACATCCTCGTCGATGTGATCGACAGTCATCATGCAACCGGTACCAACTATATGACGGTCATGTCCACCAACGGCGGCAATGCCCCGCCACAGGAAAGCAACGCCGTGTTCGTAGGTGAATGCGCGGATGAGTATCGGCTTACCTCCGATGGCTGGAAATTCGCCAAGCGCGCCGGGATGATCGCGCTACATCTCGACGGCAAATTCTAAGCCGGGCCGACACGCCCTGAGGCCTTGCCACCGTGCCGCGCCTCATGCTCAAACGAAACAAGGCCGCCCAAACGGACGGCCTTGCCTCTTCCCCTCGCCGAAGCGTCAGCCGAAGTCGACTGGATAAGGCTTAAGCTCGCCGGAGGCATAGCGCGCCTCCAGACCCGGCGTGCCATTTTCCAGAACCATCAGCATCGCGCGCTTCGGCGCGAAGCCCTGATGGCGGATGTCCGCCGGCATGGCGCAAACGTCGCCTGCCTTCATCACGATGCGACCGCGCGGCTGGCCGCTATTCTTGTCCGCGATCTGCCAGTGAATTTCGTCGCTAAGCTGGATGAACCACTCGTTGCGGTCGTTGCCATGGATCACCGGCAACATATGCTCCTCGGAGGTCACGCAGCAGATGTTGGCACGGGTGACCGCGCTGATGGACGGGTTCCAGGTCACGTCGGACCGGGCAATATGGTCAAACAGGTTGATCGCGTGCAACTGGCCCTCAAAGCCGTGCTCGCAGACGATGTCCGGCGTATCGAACGTCAGGTCGGCAAACGCCCGGTTGACCGGATGTCCGGTCTCGTCCGAGCGCACCGGCTTGTCGCCTTCCAAGCCAAGCATGCGGTCGGCTGCGATGAAGGCGCGCAGCAGCGGGTCCGTCCGCTCTTCGCCCTTCGGCCCGATCGGTGTGCCCGTTTCCAGCGGCGCATTGAGCGGATCATAGCCATTGCTGATCCAGTCGCGCGAAATCGCCTCAAATGCCTCGCTCACGGCCTGCGCGCTGAAGGTTTCGAGGAAATCGATGCCTGCTTCCTTGCAGCCACGATCATAGGAACCGGCAAACACATCGACCGTGCCATAATGGTTGGTGGTGCCGAACACATCGTCGAAGAAGATCCAGCCGTAGAAGAACCCCCAGCCAATGTCGCGCACCATCGCCCGCAGGAAGCGGTCAATCTCGATGATATGCGAGCCCTTGGGCCATGTGATGTGCGCGAAATATTCGTCGCGGCGAAACTCAAAGCTGCCCAGTTTGAAGCTCGTATAGCCGGTGACCTCATCCACGCTGACGCGCGTGATTGTGTGATCCAATACAGTCATTGCGCCGTCTCCCCTCCCAATTCGCAAATGTCAGTCCACCGCTTGACGGTTTCGGGGCCCTCCACCGTCTGAATGAGCGCGACGGACGGCTGCTCGGACACGAGGCGATAGGCCGCGCCGTGCGGCAGCAGCACCTGATGGCCGCGACGGGCTCCCACCAGTCCCATGCGGGGGCCATTGGGCTCGCCGCCCAGACGCAGCGCTCCGCCTTCATGTGACGGCACCTGATCTGCCTCGAGCTTAATGAACTGGAAGGTGACTTCGCCGTCCATTACGATGGCGAACTCGTCATGCGGCGCGGCATACCAGGGGGACGTGCCTTCGCTGCGCACCACTTCTGCGACATAGTCCAGATTTTGCACGACGGCGACGCGCTCAAAGGGGGCCGATGCACCGGCCACTTCAAAGATATTTGAGAAAGCATATTTGCGCAGATCGTCTTCCAGCACGATCTCGCCCTTCTCATAGCAATCAAGCCGTCCCAACTTGGTTCGATAAGCCATGGCGTCCTCTCCCGATAGGCGTATGACCAAGGCTAACCTTCTCCGCCGCGGGACCGACCTATCTTTCGAAAGGAAGCATCGGAATTTGCGGCATCTAGGAAAGAGGGCGAACCAGGCGACGGGTAGACGCCTTCCCCGATCGGGGCAGTGCCAGGAGCTTTTCACAGGCGCTGCGAGGGGCCGCCCCGCCGGACGAGTCAAGACGAGGACAGCGTGAACAACGACAGGCGTTTCTACATCGACGGGCAGTGGGTTGATCGGCTTGCCGCGCCACAGATCCCGGTGATCAATCCCGCGACCGAACAGCCCATCGGGGCCATCGCTGCGGGCGACGCATCAGACGTCGACCTGGCCGTGGCCGCCGCCCGCCGGGCCTTTGAGAGCTTCTCGCGAACCTCTGTTGCGGAGCGCCGCGCCCTGCTTGAGCGCATTCAGGCGCTGATCGAGGAGCGCGCGGACGCCTTTGCGCAGGCGATCACCGCGGAAATGGGCGCCGCCATCAGCTTCTCGCGCGCCGGTCAGGTCCATTTCGGCCTGGAGCATGTCCGCATCGCCATCGACGTGCTGAGCAATTTCGACTTCGAGCAGATTGTCGACGGCATCCATGTCCGCAAGGAGCCGATCGGCGTCTGCGGCCTCATCACGCCGTGGAACTGGCCCCTCTATCAGATCACCGCCAAGCTTGCGCCCGCCATCGCCGCGGGCTGCACCGTCGTGCTCAAACCCAGCGAATTGTCGCCCTTCTCCGCCCTGCTCTTCGCGCAGGTTATGCATGATGCGGGGACGCCCGCCGGCGTGTTCAATCTGATCAACGGTACGGGCGAGACGGTCGGTGCCGCCCTGTCGTCTCATCCTGACATCGACATGATCTCCTTCACCGGCTCGACCCGCGCGGGCGTGCTCGTCGCGCAAGCCGCCGCGCCGACCATCAAGCGCGTGGTGCAGGAACTGGGCGGCAAGTCGCCCAACATCTTCCTAGACGATGCCGACTTTGCCGAGGCCGTGCCCAAGGGTATCCTCACCGCGATGCGCAATGTCGGCCAGTCCTGCGCCGCGCCAACCCGCCTGCTCGTACCCGCCTCGCGGCTCGCGGAGGTGGAACGGATCGCGACGGAAACCGCGCGCAGCATCATCGTGACCGATCCGACCGATCCTGCCGCCTTCAACGGCCCGCTCGCCAATCAGGCGCAATATGAGAAGGTTCAGGCGCTGATCCGGGTCGGCATCGAGCAAGGCGCCAAGCTGCTGTGTGGCGGGACCGACCGCCCGCAAGGCCTCAAACGCGGTTATTTCGTGCAGCCGACCATCTTCTCTAATGTCACCACCGACATGCG
>JAFKLU010000438.1 GCA_017304105.1 Sphingomonadales bacterium | reverse complement strand
AGCGGACGGGCGAGCACCTCATCGACGCGAACGGACTGACGCAGGCGCTGCGCCACCGCCCGCATGGCGTTCTGGCGGTGCTGGGCCCTTATAATTTCCCGGCGCACCTGCCCAACGGCCACATCGTCCCCGCGCTGCTCGCGGGCAATGCGGTGGTCTTCAAGCCGAGCGAACTGGCGCCCGCGACGGCGCAGCTCATGGCAGAGATCTGGCGCGACGCCGGCCTGCCCCAAGGCGTGCTGGAGATCGTGCAGGGCGACGGCGAGACCGGCAAGGCGCTCGCGGGCCATGGCGGGACGGACGGCCTGCTTTTCACCGGCAGCTCGACGACCGGCAAGGCGCTTGCCCGCCAGTTCGCACAGACGCCCGGCCGCATCCTCGCGCTGGAAATGGGGGGCAATAATCCGCTGCTGGTCTGGGATCTCGCCGAGCGCGATCTTGATGCGGCGGTCGCGATCGTCGTTCAGTCCGCCTATCTCTCGGCCGGCCAGCGCTGCACCTGCGCACGGCGGCTAATCGTGCAGGATAGCCTCGCCCAGACGCTGATCGAGCGTGTCGCCGGGACGATCGACAGGCTGATCGTCGGCGCCCCGTTCGACGAGCCGCAGCCCTTCATGGGGCCGGTCGTCGATAATCGCGCGGCCGATCGCGTCGAGGCGCAGGTCGCGGATCTGCTGGCACTGGGCGGCCGCGCGATCCGGCCACTGCGCCGCGCCCGGCCGGACCGGCCGTATCTCAGCCCCGCGCTCATCGACATGAGCGGGATCAATGAGGCCCCTGACGAGGAAATCTTCGGCCCCGTCCTGCAGATCTGGCGGGAAAGCGACTTCGACGCCGCCATCGCACGAGCCAATGCCACCCGCTTCGGCCTCTCCGCCGCCATGCTCGGCGGCACGCGCGCCCAGTTCGACGAGTTCCGCGCCCATACGCGCGCGGGGGTTATCAACTGGAACCGGCCGACCAACGGCGCCAGCTCCGCCCAGCCTTTCGGCGGGCTCGGCGATAGCGGCAACCACCGGCCCAGCGCCTATTACGCCGCCGATTATTGCGCCTTCCCGGTCGCGGGGATGGAAGCGACGGCGATCGAGGGCGCCCTGGGCGTGGGGATGAGATCGTGAGGGCGCGGAGCGTCTCAGCCCCCCTCCCGCCTGAGGGCGGAGAATGACCAGCTTCCGCGAGATCAATTTCGATGGTCTCATCGGCCCCTCGCATAATTATGCCGGCCTCAGCCCCGGCAATGTCGCCGCCACGCTTCACGCCGGCGAGACAGCCTATCCGCGCAAGGCTGCGCTGCAGGGCCTCGCCAAGATGCGGCTCATGCTGAAGCTCGGTCTTGGCCAGGGCTTCTTCCTCCCCCATGATCGGCCCAATATCGCCTGGCTCATGACGATGGGCTTTTCCGGCAGCGCGGCGGAGGTCTGCGCCGCCGCGTGGCGGGAGGAGCCGCTGCTGTTCGCGCAGGCGATCAGCGCCTCGCCCATGTGGGCGGCCAATGCCGCCACCGTCTCCCCGGCGCCGGACACGGCGGACGGGCGCGTCCACATCACCGTCGCCAATCTCTCCACCATGGCGCACCGCAGCCATGAATGGCCCGGCACGCTGGCGCAGCTGCGCCGCATCTTCCCCGATCCGCGCCAGTTCGCGATCCACGAGCCGATCCCGCCGCGATTCGGCGATGAGGGCGCGGCCAATTTCATGCGCATCGCCGCGCCCGTCTCGGATCCCGGCGTCGAACTGATGGTCTATGGGGAGCCCGGCGGCCCTTTCCCCGCGCGCCAGTCGCTGGAGGCCTGCCGCGCCATCTTCCGCCGCCACGGCATCGAGGATGGGCTGCTCGTCCAGCAATCGCCGGAGGCCATCGCGGCGGGCGCCTTTCACAATGATGTGGTGGCGGTGGCGCACGAGAATATCCTCTTCGCCCATGAGCAGGCCTTTGCGGACAAAGCCGCGCTCTATGAGTCGCTGGAGGCGCATTGCCCGGACGTGGTGATCCTGGAGGTGCCGGCGAGCGAGGTGTCGCTGCGCGACGCCATCGCCTCCTATCTTTTCAACTCGCAGCTCGTCACGCTGCCCGATGGCAGCCGCGCGCTCATCCTGCCGATGGAATGCGCCGAGACGCCCGCCGTAAAAGCCTGGCTGGACCGCAACATCAGCGCCAACGGGCCGATCCATGCCGCGCACTTTGTCGATGTGCGCGAGTCCATGCACAATGGCGGCGGCCCCGCCTGCCTGCGCCTGCGCATGCTGCTCTCGGCCGAGGCGGAAGCGGCGGTCCACCCCGCCCACCTGCTCGACGAACGCGGCGCCGACCGACTCGAAGCGCTGATCGAGGCCCATTGGCCCGAACGTCTCTCCCCCTCCGACATCGGCCTGCCCCAAAGCTGGGAAGCGATGGACATGGCGCGGGCCGCGCTCCTCGCGATGCTGGACGAACCGCTGTGAACAGATCAAACCCCACCCCATCCTTCCTTGTCAGGGCCTTGCGCGCATGATCCAATTCATCTCTCCCGACGACATCCGTCTCGCCTTCTCCGAAGCCATGTCCGCCATGTATCGCGAGGAAGTGCCGCTCTATGGCGATCTGCTGGACATCGTCGCCACGGTGAACGCGCGCACGCTCGCCGCCGATCCGGCGCTCCGTGCCCAGCTGGAAGCGCAGGGCGAGCTTGAACGCCTCAATGCCGAGCGTCACGGCGCCATCCGCGTCGGCACCCCCGCCGAGCTCGCCCTCATGCGCCGCCTGTTCGCGGTGATGGGCCTGCATCCCGTGGGCTATTATGATCTCGCCGCCGCCGGCCTGCCGGTCCACTCGACCGCCTTCCGCCCGGTCGAAAGGCAGGCCCTCTCGCGCTGTGCCTTCCGCATCTTCTGCTCGCTGCTGCGGCTCGACCTGATCGAGGACGAGGCCCTGCGCACCCGCGCGGCGGACATCCTCGCCCAGCGCCGCATCGTCTCGGACGACGCGCTCTACTTTATCGAGAAACATGAAGCGGATGGCGGCCTCAGCTCAGAAGACGCCGAAGCTTTCGTGCTCGCCGCGCTGGAGACTTTCCGCTGGCATGGCGAGGCACTGGTCGACGCGCCGACCTATGCTGCGTTCAGCGCCACGCACCGGCTCGTCGCGGACATCGTCTGCTTCCGCGGCCCGCACATCAATCACCTGACACCACGTGCACTCGATATCGACGCGGTGCAGGTCGAGATGATCGCGCGCGGCATCAAGGCGAAGGCGGTAATCGAAGGGCCGCCGCGCCGCAATGTCCCCATCCTGCTGCGCCAGACGAGCTTCCAGGCGCTGGAGGAGCCGATCCTGTTCCGGGATGCGGACGGCGGCACCGTGACCGGTGCGCACACCGCTCGCTTCGGCGAGATCGAGCAGCGCGGGCTGGCGCTGACGCCGAACGGCCGCGCGCTTTATGACGAGATTCTCGCCGAGGTAGAGGCGGCCCGCGCCGAGGCCGGCGATTATCAGGCCCGCCTCGCCGCCGCCTTCGCGCGCTTCCCGGACGACCTCGCGACCCTGCGCGCGCAGGGCCTCGCCTATTTCAGCTATGCGCCCGCCCGGCCACTCGCGGGCGCCCTGCCGGACGGCGCGGCGGACGATCTTGCCGATGCCGGCACGCTGGCCGCCACGCCGATCACCTATGAGGATTTCCTCCCGGTGAGCGCGGCCGGCATCTTCCGCTCGAACCTCTCGGGCGCGGATGAGGCGCGACTCTCTGCCGCTTCCTCGCAGGATGCCTTCGAGGCGGCCCTTGGCGCTGCCTGCCTCGATCCGTTTGGCCTTTATCTGGCGCAGGAGGAGGAGTCGCTGGAAGCATTGGGCCGCGCGCCGCGATAACGCGGTCTCATTCCCATGCGGGAGGGGATAGCGCGGCTTCCCCGTCCGCAGGGCTGACTCGGTCGTCGGGAGAGGGGTTCGACGACACCCCTTTCCTGCGAGCCGGTATCACGGCATCTGACAAAGCTCGATCTCATGCCCCTCGGGATCGTCGAGCAGCGCAACCTTGATCCCGTCCCCCACGACGATCACGCCGCTCTTCGCCACCGCCCCTTCCGCGACGAGCCGGTCATGCACCGCCTCGATCGCATCTGTGAAGAAGCCGGTCGGGCCGTGACCCACCGCCTGCGAGATATCGCGCCCGTCCTTGTACTGGAGCAGCATCATCTGGAAGTCCGCGCCGGGCTGGCTCAAAATCGCCTCCACGAAATCCGGCGTATCGAAGAAGCCCACCTGCGCGAAGCCGAGCGTCCGCTCGTAGAATCTCCGCGCGCCCTCAAGATCGCGCACGATCAGCTTGAAAAAGGATAGTTTTGCTTCCGGCATCCGGCGTCCTCCCCTTCGCGCCCCCTGCCCTCGCGGAGCAGCATGCTGCGTATCGCCCAGGTTTAGGCCCGTGCGCCCTCCCCTCGCAACCCCCGGTTGCGTCGCCGCGCCATCGCCCTATGCTGCGGCAAAACGGAGAGGGGACCCTACGGCATGGCGAGGGAACAAAGTGTCGGCTATGAGCTGCGCGTCGTGCTGCTGCTCGGCCTGGCTTATGGTTTCGCCTTTTATGATCGGATGACCATGGCCTTCCTCTCGCCCTTCGTGGTGGAGGATCTCGGCCTCAACAATGCGCAGGTCGGCGCGCTAGGCTCGGGCCTGTCGCTCACCTGGGCATTGGGCGCCTATGTCATCGGCCGCTGGTCGGACAAGACCGGCAAGCGCAAGCCCTTCCTGCTCGCCGCGCTGCTCATCTTCTCGCTTTCCTCCGTGCTCTCCGGCCTCTCGCGCGATATCTGGACGCTGCTCGCCAGCCGCGTCATCATGGGCGCGGCCGAGGGGCCTTTCCTGCCCATCTGCCTCGCCATCATCGCCGCCGCCTCCGCGCCGCAGCGGCGCGGGCTGAATTCGGGCATCGTGCAGAACGGCTTCGGCTCGCTGCTCGGCAATGCGCTGGCGCCGCTGCTCGTCGTCGCCATCGCCAGCGCCTGGGGTTGGCGGACGAGCTTCTACACAGCCGGCATCCCCGGCCTCATCC
Organism: Sphingomonadales bacterium; assembly: GCA_017304105.1. GTDB lineage: Bacteria > Pseudomonadota > Alphaproteobacteria > Sphingomonadales > Sphingomonadaceae > Sphingobium. Next base: position 2,497 of record JAFKLU010000438.1, on the reverse strand, counting down.
TCTTCTTCATCATCTGGAAGTTCATCGACGAGCCGCCGCGCGCGCCCGCCGATCTCGCCCCGGCCGCCGCCGGCGAAAAAGGTTCGGACGGCTTCCTCGCCATGCTGCGCCATCAGAACATCGCACTGTGTGCGATCATCTCCTGCCTGGCGGTCGGCTCGATCGTGCTCGGCTCGATCTTCCTGCCCCTCTTCCTCACGCAGGTGCGAGGCTACGCGCCGCAGACCATGGCCAGCATCATGGCGATCCTCGGCCTCTGCCCCGCCATTGGCGGCGTGCTCGTCACCTGGATCTCGGACCGCATCGGCCGCCGCCCGCCCATGGTGGTCTTCGGCCTGCTGATGACCCTCTGCCCCCTCGCCGCCCTGTTCGTCGATGGCTCGATCATGCTGCTCACCGGCCTGATGTTCATCGGCTGGATCGGCATCGGCATCTTTCCGCTGTTCATGGGCGTTATCCCCGCCGAGACGCTCGCCTTCCGCAACACCGCCGCCGCCATGGGCATCGTGGTGGCGATCGGCGAGATTTTCGGTGGCGTGCTGGCGCCCGTCCTCGCCGGCTGGATCGCGGACCAGAGCAGCCTCATGCTCCCGCTCGCCATTCAGGCAGGCATGTCCTTCGCCGCGGGGCTGTGCGCCCTGCTGCTGCGCGAGACCAACCCCGCCGTGCTGGCGCGGCGGGGCGTGGCGGCGGCCTGAGCGGCCCTCCTATCGGTCGATGTTCAGCGAGGGCTTGCCCTGCTCGTCCGACGCATCGCGGTTATTCTGCTCGCAGACATATTCGCGGATGATCCAGTCGCGGTGCCGGATATAATTGTTGCGCAGATTATAGGTCCCCACGAACAGCGTCGGGTCGGTGATCGCCGTCTCGATCGTCATGAGATCGGGCTGCGTGATGCGGATGCGCTCGACGATCCTGGTCTGCTCGGTCGGGTGGATGCCTTCCATGAGGCTCGTCGCGGGATCGAGGCCGATGGTCTCCACCACCAGCGTATCGCCCTCCCAATGGCCGATCGACCAGCCGTTATACGCCGGGTCCGGATCCTGCGGCTGCGGGCGCCCGTCCGTGTAGATCCGCCGCACCTGACTGTACGTCTCATGGGCGATGGTCACGCGGCCGGGGGAGTAGATGAACTCGATCGGATAGGGCTGGCGCATGATGCCGGGCATACCGGGCGGCGTGCAATTGGCCTGCGCGGTCTGCAGATTCTCGCCGCGCGCCTTGGCCGCGTTGAAATCGTCCTGCGCCTTCTTCGCGGCCGGAGTCAGCGTCGGCGGGGCGATCGGCGTGCGGCCGAACAGGCCGCCCCAGTCGGGTTGCCAGGTGCCGGTCCAGTCGGGCAGCTTGGCCAGCGCGGCGTAGTCGGCTGCGGTCGGGGTCTTCACCGCCGGCATATCCTGCGCCTGCACGGCAGGTGCGATGCTCATGGCCAGAGGCAGGATCCCCGCCGACAGCACGAGCGCCAATTTCATTGCCTGCCTCATCCGTTTCATCCTCCCCGCATCCATTTCCGGACGCTTTCCGGTCCTTGCTTGCGCGCATAGTGGATTCGCGCAACTCCAAGTCAAGCGCTATGTCGCCTGGTATGCAAGCCATGTTCTGGTGGAATGCCTCCGGTCCGGTTTTGCATGGGTGGCGACCTTGTCAACTGCGGGCCGCTCGTGGCAAAGGAACGATGTCAAAGCGCCGCCTCAAAGAATCGCGGCGCGGGAGTTTGAGGAGTGGATGATGCCCAATATCGGTCGTAATCGGCGGAAAACTCTTGCAGCGCTGGCAGTGACCGGCCTCGCGCTGGTCGCCATCCCGGCACCCGCCCACCATTCGACCGCCATGTTCAACTGGGGCAAGGAAGTCCCGATGAAGGGCGCCACGGTGGAGCGCTGGGACTGGACCAATCCGCACACCTTCCTCTACGTCGCGGTGCCCGGCGCCAACGGGCAGGTGGAGCATTGGGCGTTCGAGGGCATGAGCCCCAACCATCTTGGCCGCACAGGCTGGAGCAAGCGCACGCTGAAGCCCGGCGACAAGATCGACCTGACTTATTATGCGCTGAAGGACGGCCGCAAGGGCGGTTTCAACGTGACGGTGAAGCTCGCCGACGGCACGGTGAAGAAGCAGCTCGAAAGCCCGAGCACGCGCCCCGGCCCGGCGACCTAAGACCTTCGGTCGCCCCCCTCGCCCGAGGGGTACCGATGTATATCTGGACGAGCCAGAGCTTGTCCCTATCAGATTGAAGCAAACCCATCCCGTTCGTGTCGAGCGAAGTCGGGACACGTTGAGGCCGCCCTGTCCGTGCCTCGACTTCGCTCGACACGAACGGATCGCAAGCAGGTCTCCATCTCATCAGGACTCTGCATGGGAAGGGCGATCAGATCAGCCCCCCGCCTCCTCCTTCGCCAGCATATGCTGCATGCGGATCTGCTTGATCGCAGCAAAGGGGAAATTCTCAATCGAAAGCCCGTCCGGATTCTCGACCACCTTCTGCAACGTCGTGCGC